>JACQGG010000073.1 GCA_016199665.1 Acidobacteriota bacterium
GCGCGGGATTATCACAAGACGGTGGTGATTGCCACGCACGATCCCCGGGTGTTCTCCAAGGTGCCGTCGATTCTGGAGATGGAAGAAGGGAAGATGAAGGAAAAGTCGTAGGCGGCGGAACGTGAGGCTCAGCCGGCCCACCTGAGGGAGAATGTGATGCGGGTTTCAAAAAAGGTCTTATTCCTGTTCCTGTGTGTAGCCAGTGGCACGACTCGGGCGGAGGTCCTTTTGAAGTGGACGGGCTTTGTCGGCGTGCCGGGCAAGGAAGTCAATGTAACACTCTCTCTGGAAAAGATGGAGGGAGCCGGTCTCGCCACTTTGAAGGCGCGGATCAAGTTGCCGCCACAGCTTGAATTCGTTCGCGCAAAATTGGGAATTTCCGCAGAAATGGCCGGAGTAAAGCTCAAGGTGGAACCGCGGGATCCCCCGGAGATCGAGTTGGAGGCGGGCCCGTCGGGCATTCCAGAGGGTGTGCTCGCATCGATCGATTTGAAATTGAAACCAGATGCGAAAATAGGAACCGCCGTGAAGGTCGAACCGGAGGTGACCGCCAAGTCGACCCAGGGACAGGACACCGCCGTTAAATCTGAGGTAGAAGAGATCCAAATCGTCGAGACAGAGCCTGTGGTCAGTTGTTTTTTTTACATGCATTGATTTCGACAAGATTTTTCAGTCAGGGCGCAAACTTTTCTTCCCCGTCGGTGAGTCGGTCGGCCATACCCGAGCGGTTTGTCGGTTAAGTCTGCTCCAAGCCTGATCGGTGTGCTTCGGCGCGCTTTATTGGTGTTCCTTCCTGCACTGCACCTCCTGCACGCTTTCCTGCATGCTGCACGCTTTTCTTGACAGAATTCCCAGCATGCATTAACCTGACTTCTCAGCCTGAACTGTCCCCGTTGTGCAGAAAGAAAGTAAAGAAGTCGAAGGAGGGGTCCACCATGCCACGCCGGGCGGCAACCCTTTTCCCGATTTCGCTGGCTGTTTAGTGTTTCCATTCACTATTGCAGACAACTCGGAAAACGCTTCTTTTTTCAAGGAGGAGAGATGACTCGCAGCGGCCGTTTGGTTCCTCGGTATGTTCTCTTGGCTGCCTGGCTGGCGGCCGTCGGCGGGCTGGGCATTGACTCGGGCCTTCAGGCGCAGGACTTTCCGCCGGAAGTCCTGGCGTATGCGGATCTGGTTCTCTATAACGGTAAGATCCTCACCGTGGACGAAAAGTTTACCATCGCGCAGGCAATCGCGCTTCGCGGCGGGAAAGTCCTGGCTGTGGGCGACTCGGCGAGAGTAGTGAAGATGGCCGGGCCCAAGACCCAGAAGATCGACTTGGCTGGAAAATCCGTGGTTCCGGGATTCATAAATCCCCACGGGCCTTTGACCGGTGAAGACCCGTCCGAGGTCAGCGGGATTGCCAGCGCCGGAGAGCTCAAGGCGGTCGATGTGGACGGCTATCTCAGGGAGCTGAAGCCGTTCCTGGATAACGCCAAGCCTGGCGAATGGGTGATCGCCCATGCCAAAAGAGTGCCTCCGCTCCTGTATGGCCTGAATCGCAAGCTGCTCGACGCGCTCTCGCCGAACAATCCCGTCAAAATTGAATTTGACACTTCCTGGTCCATCGTGAACAGCAAGGCGCTCGGTTATCTCCCCAGTACGGATATGCCGGGGGTGATCAAGGGCAAAGACGGGCAGCCCACGGGCACGGTTCGCGTTTGGGCCAACGGCGTGCTCGCCTACGAGGCAATTCCGTGGCCGAAAGATCTGGAGCCGCTTTACAAGACAACCAGGGAGGAGCTGGAAAAATACCGGGCGCTCGGAGTCACAACGGTCGGGGGCCGGTATTCCGGGCTGCAGGTGACCTCGCTGCACGAGCTTTGGGCGAGGAAGGAGTTGCCGACTCGCGTGGCCATTACCCATGAATTCCCGATGTATAACCCCAATGCCGAGGCGTTTTTCAAGCGCTTGGGAAACATCATGGGCGTGGGGGACGACTGGTTCAAGATTACCGGTGCCACCGTGGGCCCGGTAGACGGCATCGTGGGTTTTGGCGGCACCTTTTCAGTCAAGCCAAAAATCGCGACAATCCCCACCGGAAGCTTTGGTCTTTACGGGGAAAACAAATGGGCTTGGACGCAGACGGGTGAAGGGTACGAGCCTGCAGGGGACATGAAGTGGAAGGAAAATAGCGAATATACCAATATTATCATCGCTAATCGCTATGGCTGGAACATCACCGATATGCATACTCAGGGCGACGGAGGGATGGAAATCGTCCTGGAGGCGGCGCAAGAGGCCAATCGAGAGAAGGCGATTCTATCGAGAAGATTTGGGAATTGTCACACCATCATGAGAACGCCGGAACAGATACAGGAAATGGCCAAGTTGGGAATGACCGCCTGCGTTTCCCCAAAGTATCTGTTTCACCGCGGTGCGGAGGACAGCAGCGGATACGGGCTTTACGTAAAACAGTATGGAGCCGATGCGGTCAACGGCATGAGTCCGGTCAAGAGCCTGATCCAGGCCGGCGTCAAGGTTTCCGTCGAGCCGAATCGCCCCTTCGATGACCCGAGATACAAGTCCTATCTGATGAATGCGCAGGACTTCATCACTCGAACCAATGAAGCCGACGGCAAGGTCTGGGGGAAACAGGAAGCCATAGGCCGGGAGGATGCTTTGCGCACGGCAACGATCTGGTCGGCTTATTTCTACTTTTTAGAAGATACGCGAGGATCCCTGGAGCCTGGGAAGCTGGCTGACTTGGTGATTCTGGGAGGGGACTACATGAGCGTGCCGGAGAATAAGATCGGGGAGTTGCCGATCCTGACGGTTATTATTGATGGCAAGATCGTGTATCAGAAGACCGCAGGCTAGCCTAAGTCTGTCACCGAACCGCGACCGCAAGGGAACGACGCGGAATTTCAGTGAGTTAGCGCGCCGCTTGCTACGCGCGCAGCTCTGTTACGAACTTGCGCCAGTGTCATGCTGGGTTCATTCTAAAAATCAAGGCCTCGGCAGGGAAGTTGCTTAACCAGGACGGACCAGCTACACTTAGATCAAAAGCATGCTGGCGCCTGTTTCAGTGGAGGGGGGGGGCGCGAACTTCGAGCTTCAATGGGAACGGATTATTTTCCCGTCAGAAGATGCTGTCTTTACCAGACTTGAAGGAGGAGAGAAAAATGTCGCTTAAACGAAAGACGAGTTATTTTTGCCTGGGAATTGTCTTTTTGGCGGTCTCGGCTGTTTCACCGGTGCGCAGCCAGATGACGCTGGCAACCATTTTGGGGACAGTGGAGGACGAAAGCAAGGCGGTTTTGCCCGGAGTCACAGTGACCGCCCACAATGTGGAGACTGGGCTGACGAGAACGACCCTGACCGACGAAGATGGACGCTATCGAATCCCGCAGTTGCCTATCGGAGAGTACGAGCTTCGCGCCGAACTGGTCGGCTTTCAGAGTACAGTGCACAAAGGGATCCTGTTGACTGTCGGGCAGGAGCTGGACGTGAGGTTTACTCTGAAAGTGGGAGAAATCACAGAAACCGTTGAAGTGACCGGTGAAGCGCCCATGGTGGAAACCACCAATTCCACCCTTGCCGGCCTGGTGGATGAGAAGGCGATCCGGGATCTGCCGCTGAATGGCCGCAGTTTCGATGAGCTGGTGACGCTGCAGGCGGGCTCGTACCGTTTCAGACTCGGCAGCGGCGAAGAACACCAGTACTCTGTTTCCGGCGGTCGGATGTTGTCCAATCGATTCATGATAGATGGCACCGAGCTTGTGGGGTATAGCTATCGTGCAACCGCCAACAACGGTGTGTCCGGAGCCAATCTCGGGGTGGAAGCAATCCGGGAGTTCACGGTGCTGACCAGCGCCTTCAGCTCCGAACACGGCAAGAGGCCAGGGGGTGTCGTCAATGTGGCGACACGGTCCGGGACCAACCAGTTGCATGGTTCCGTCTTCGAATTCCTGCGCAACGATAATATGGATGCGCGAAACTTTTTCGATGACGAGGTCCCTGAATTCAAGCGAAATAATTTCGGCTTTTCCCTGGGAGGACCGATCATCCGGGACAAGACCTTTTTCTTCGGAAACTATGAGGCCCTTCGGCAAGATCTCGGCCAAACGGGGATCGCGATCGTCCCCAGTTTACAGGCGCGCCAAGGCTTGCTGCCAGACGGAAGGGGAGGACTCAAGCAGGTGGCCATAGCCGATAGCGTGAAACCCTACCTGGCGCTCATTCCTTTGCCCAACGGGCGCACCTTCCCGGATGGCACGGCGGAATTTCTCATCAACCCCACTCAGGTTACCCACGAGAATTTTTATCTGGCCAAGGTCGACCACAATTTTTCAGCATCGGATTCGATTTTTGCCACCTACGGGCTCCAGGGGGGAGACCAGGTTAGCCCTGCGCTCAATTTCAACCCGAATTTCGAGGAGGCTTTCAGTCGCCGGACTCAGTTTGTCACAATCCAGGAACAAAAGGTGGTCTCTACCCGGTTGCTCAACACCGTCCGTTTCGGGTTAAATCGTCTCACTTCAAGAAGCCTGAACAAGCCTTCCATTGCCATCAGTCCGGACCTTGACTTTGTTCCGGGGCGTGGGTTCGGTCATCTCAATTTCGGCTCCGCTTCCACCGGCGGCGTCATTAGTTCAGTGGGGACCAACAGCCCGCAAGGAAACTCAAGTTCAAGCAATGTTTTCCAGTTTTCAGACCAGGGTGTATACACGCGTGGCGCCCACTCGGTGAAGGCGGGAATGGAGCTTCAAAGAATGCACGATAACATCGGCCCGCCGGGCAATGGAGGGAGCCCCAGTGGAGTCTATGCGTTTGACTCGTTCGAGAATTTCCTGTTGGGAAGGTCGTTTAATCTTCGCGTCCTGGGAGGCGATCCGATCAAGGGGCTCCGCCAGACTTATTTTGGCGTGTTTGTTCAGGATGACCTGAAGCTGAGGACAAACCTGACGGTGAATCTGGGCGTCCGGTACGAGTTTGTCACCTCGCCGGTTGAAGTGAACGGCAGGAATTCCAACTTCATCTACACGGTCGTCAACGGGTACCGGATCCTGGCCACTCAGCCTAAAGTGGGAGGCCCCCTTTACGAGAATAACAGCTTAAACGGTTTTGCTCCCCGAATTGGTCTTGCCTGGGACATGTTGGGCGACGGCAGAACCTCCCTGCGCGCCGGGTTCGGGCTGTACTACGACCAAAATACCACCGTTCATAAACAAAAAACGACCGGCAATCCTCCCTTTGGGGCGACTCTAGCGCTGGACAACCCGGTCTGGCCGAGGGCCGACATAGCGGCAGGAAGGCTGCAGGGTTTGGCGCCGGATAGCATTGACCCTGATCTGAGGGTTCCGGCCATGACGCACTATAACCTCAGCTTACAGCGCCAGATTTTTTCAAACACGGTCATTACCGCCGGATATACGGGTTCGCATGGGTACCATTTGCTGGGAAGCACCCAGGCGAATGCAGCAATTCCACAAATCCAAGCAGACGGCAGGAAGTTCTTCCCCGCCGGACTCAGGAGAAGGAACCCGGACTTGGGAAGCGGCCGGCTCGATACTTCAGAAGCCAATTCCTTCTATAATGCGCTTCAGTTGTCCCTGGAGCGTCGTTATAGCGGAGGATTGCGCTTTAAGACCGCGTACACCTTCGCCAAGAGCGTAGATGACCGGTCTGCTTTCGCGATATCGACAGCCGCCAACAACACGCAGCAGCAACAGGATCCGGATGATATCAAGGCGGATCGTGGATTGTCGGCGTTCGACATCCGGCATAATTTTTCTTTCAATTACACTTATGAGTTGCCCTTTGGCCGCTCTGCAACGGGGACTGCCCAAGTCCTGACTTCGGGCTGGCAGCTCAATGGAATTGTGTCGGTGGCGACGGGTCCCCCCTTTAGTGCTTTGTTGGGATTTAACCGATCGCGCAATCTGGATACTCGAGTTCCAGACCGCGCCAGTCTCAAGGCCGGCGGCAGTAATAATCCGGTACTCGGCGGGCCGGACAACTATTTTGAAATCACGGCGTTTGAGCTGCAGCCGGCAGGGTTTTTCGGCAACGCCGGCAGAGACACGATCAGCGGCCCGGGCGCGGCCAGCGTTGATTTTTCGTTGGTGAAATCGACTGCGGTGAAGCGGGTTTCTGAAGATCTTCGGGTTGAGTTCAGGGCTGAGGTTTTCAATTTGTTCAACCACGCCAATTTTTCCGTTCCTGATGGGTTTGTTTTCAACAGCAACGGAACGTATCGTGATGCGGGATCCCGGATCCGAAGCACGGTGACAACTTCGAGGCAAATTCAGTTTGGACTGAAGATCGTCTTTTAGAAACGTCGCGCTTCAGCTTTTCAAGTAACCTGGCGCGCCGCGCCGCCGGGCAGCCCCGTGGAAAGGGCTGCATTTTTTTGGAGAGCGGCTATGGCTGCTTTCCCGTGCGATGTAACTTTGACCGCCACCGCAGAGCCGCAGAGGGTCGCAGAGAATACGCGGAGAACAATACCTCTGCGCCCTCGGCGCCTGCGCGGGGGGCTCAAAAAGTGATTTTTGCACCACAAAGTAGTTAGTTTCCAACCGCAAAGCCCGGATCGCTTGAGAGACCATCTTCGTGGAGCGCCGATCCTTTCTTCCTCACGGCCATAGCAAAATGGAGGGCGGCTCTACGCAAAAACGAACAGTTCCAAGGCAAGTCAATCGAGTGCAACTGGAGGGCAGGCTATGACGAAGAAGAAGTGGAGGTTTGTTTTTTGGACAGCTCTGGGCCTTGCTTTTGCCATTCCCCCGTTGATTCCTGACAAGCCGAAGCCCGGTTACATGGCGCCCCGGTTTCCCAGGGAGGTTTTTTCGCAGCCTAACGAGGCCGAACTCAAACAGATCGGCCGTTACATTGCGCATCAAACCAGCGGAGATATGAGGCTGGGAACGATTCGGTCCGGCCTGAAGGCTTTGATCGTTCTTTCCAATCGAAGGCAAGACATGCGGCTGTTGAAGGCGGTCATTGGCGCCATGAAAGAGCGCCACATCGAAGTGGACTATATTTTCGAGGATGATTTGCTCAGCGAAGCCTTGGGAGTCCCCAAGGGGAGAGTGGCGGGCGCTTTTGGCGGGGGACAATCTGGCGGAACGGCCGACCTGTTGAAGGAATTGAGGGCGCGAGAATTGGATCTGGGCCCGTGGCCTCGATTCCTGCCCGCCGAGCTGCGCGCGAAAATTAGAAAGGCCATGGGCGAGCGCGGACAGGCGGGCGCCGCCGCTCCGCCGGAGTCAGACGATTCAACCCGGGTCACCGCTTTGCAGGAGGCGATGCGCCGGTATGTCGTTGATCTCCACCCTGAATACGGTGCGATCGTGGGGGGACGGCCTCGGCAGGAGTACATGACGCAGAATGTGGGTCCCAAGTGGATTTCCCTCTGGAATTACGCGGCCGTTCGTGACTTTCAGATCGTTTCGATGAACTATCCGTCGGATGTTTGGAGGCTGACCGAAGATAAGATCATGCAGACGATTCCCTGGATCGAAGATGTTCATATCTACGATCCGGAAGGGACGGACATTCGTTTTTCGGTCACGCCGCAGGAAGCCGAAGTCTGGGCCAAGGCTGCTTATCAGCCCAGCCATATATTCCTGAATCCCCTGCAGGGAACTCGAGCCGTTTATTTCCGCGAAGGGCTGCGCGACGTGATCGTGCCGAAATCCAACGGGGTAGTCGCCGGCACAGTCGTTGGCGGCGGGCGGAATGGAGTGTTTCCCCACATGGAGATCCACGTTAAGGACGGGCTGGTGACCCACATCGAAGGGGGCGGGCGCCTGAAGGAAATTTGGGACGCGTATTTGTCAAATGAACAGCTTTCCAATGCGCAGCCACCACATTTTCCACACAAAGGTTTCATCTACTTTTATGAGGTCTCTTTTGGAACAAATCCAAAGTACCTAGCGACCAACACCGGTACGGGAGCGGGACAGCGTTCCGGCGTATTTCACTGGGGCTTTGGACTCGAGCATGGCAATCCGGAAATCGTACAGTATCTGAGAGAGCATAATCTTCCCAACGATCATAACGATCGATTCCTGACTTACTTTTCGACTTACGAGATAAAGTTGAGAGGGAAAAACCAGGGGGTTAAATTCGTCAATGGGGGGCGTCTCAACTTCCTGGATGACCCCGAAGTTAGAGCTCTGGCAAGCCGATACGGGGACCCGGATGAAATCCTGCGGGAGAGATGGGTGCCGGACATACCCGGGATCAACGCTCCCGGGGATTATTTCCGGGACTATGCCCATGACCCCGCGCCGCATATTGCAAAGATGACGCAGCAGGTCCTGGATGGGACCTATCCCTACCTGAAGTAATGATCCGGGTGAGTTTCACTTCGAGCGGCAATGTCTTTCGCCGCTTCGCGGCTTGTAGGGATCTACAGATTGTCAACCGAGGGCTGACACCCCCGGCTACAATTCTCAGGCCGCTTCGCGGCTGGAACCTGGGCATTACTTCACAGCTTCTCACGGGCGCACGTTTATGGGCGCCGCCGTCTTCACACGGTCTCCCTCCCCGCGATAGTAAAATAGAGGCGCTATGAACACTTTCTGGCTGGTCATCCTCGTGATCTGTGTTTATGCGATCGCTTATCGCTATTACAGCGCTTTCATTGCGGCAAGGGTGCTGGCGCTCGATGAAAAGAGGATCACTCCGGCACACCGCCTTTTTGACGGTCAGAATTACTATCCGACCAACAAGTATGTCCTGTTTGGACACCACTTTGCCGCGATTACCGGGGCGGGACCTCTCATCGGACCAGTGCTGGCGGCGCAGTTCGGCTACCTTCCGGGCCTGCTCTGGCTGGTCATTGGAGTCGTGATCGGCGGCGCCGTCCACGATTTTGTCACGCTGGTTGCGTCCATACGCCATGATGGGAAGTCGCTGGCGGAGATAGCTCGCAAGGAGGTGAACTCGGTCGTTGGGGTCACGACGGCCATCGCCGTGCTTTTCATCGTGGTGATCGCGCTGGCCGGTTTGGGCCTGGCGGTGGTGAACGCGCTGCGGGAAAGCGCCTGGGGAACCTTTACCATTGCAGTCACCATCCCGCTGGCTCTTTTTATGGGGCTGTACATGTACCGTTTCCGCAAGGGGAAAATCTGGGAAGCGACCGCCATCGGCGTTGTACTGCTTCTGCTGGCGGTGATTTTCGGAAAGCACATTCCCGGTTCGTTCCTGGGCCCCTGGTTTACCCTCACCAAAAACCAGATTACTTTTGCCCTTGCCGCCTACGGGTTGCTCGCTTCCATCCTTCCCGTCTGGATGCTGCTTTGCCCGCGAGACTACCTCTCTTCGTTCATGAAAATCGGGACGATTGCTTTTCTGGCCCTGGGAGTCATTATGATTCACCCGGACCTGAAGATGCCGGCGCTGACTGAGTTTGTCAACGGCGGCGGGCCGATCATCCCGGGCAAGCTGTTTCCTTTCGTGTTCATCACCATCGCCTGCGGAGCCATCTCGGGCTTTCATTCTCTCATTGGGAGCGGCACCACTCCGAAAATGATTTCCAATGAAAAGGACGCGCGCGCCATTGGCTACGGGGCGATGCTGATTGAAAGCTTTGTCGGTTTCACCAGTTTGATTGCGGCCACGTCGCTCTTTCCCGGGGATTACTTCGCCATCAACAGCTCGCCGGAGACCTTTCAAACGCTGGGCTACAACGTCGTGAATCTCCCGGAATTCTCGCGCGAGATCGGAGAAACGCTGGAAGGCCGCACCGGCGGCGCGGTGTCGCTTGCCGTGGGCATGGCGCAGATTTTCAGCAGTCTGCCCGGCATGAAGCAGCTGATCAGCTACTGGTACCACTTTGCCATCATGTTCGAAGCGCTTTTCATCCTCACCACGATTGACACGGGCACACGCGTCGCCCGGTTCCTGGTTCAGGAGTTTCTGGGAAAGTTTTACAAGCCCTTTGAGCGGACTGACTGGCTGCCGGGAACACTCATCTCCAGCCTGATGATTGTCTCGGGCTGGGCCTACTTTATCTACACGGGAAGCATCAGCACGATCTGGCCGATGTTTGGAATCTCCAATCAACTGCTTGCGGGTATTGCGCTCTGTGTGGGTACCACCTACCTCATTAATCATGGAAAGGCCCGGTATATGTGGGTGACGGCCACGCCCCTTGCCTTTCTCAGCGTGAGCACGCTGACGGCGGGGTGGCTCAGCATCCGGGATAATTTTCTACCCATGACGAAGGACCCGCAGGTGGCTTTTCAAGGCTGGCTGGACTCGGTGCTGACCGCGATCATGATGGCCTGCGTCGCGATTATCCTGGTCAATTCCGTCTGGAAGTGGTGCTCGGTGCTGCTGTGGCCGCAGACGCCGCCGCAGGCGGCAGAGGCCGCCAAGCCGTAAGACAGGCTCTGCCGCCTTACGATTTTCCTTGTCCGCGGCCCCGCGCGAGAGCGCGAGGCGCCGAGGGCTCACGTGCTTCATGTTTCACCGCCTTGCGGTGAAGGACTACAGAAAAGCCACCCCGGCGACCATCCCTGCGGCCATGACAGCCAGGCCCAAGAGGGCCACCACGCGCCAGCGCCCGATGCATCCACCCAGAATCAGCAGGCAAGGCAGACTCACCGAGGGAAGGACGACCAGCAGCGCGGCCGCCGGTCCGGAGAAGCCGCTCTGAATCATCTGTAACACCACCGGGATCTCCGTCCAGGTGGGGATCATCAACAGCGTTCCCGCCGCAGCGGAGAAGATCACGCTGGGGACGTTATTTCCAAAGGCAGACGGCAAAATCTGCACGATGACGGCAGTCAGAATGCTCCACACCAGCAAGGTCGGCACCAGGAGCAAAGCCATTCGACCACTGACATAGAACCACGTGGATAGCATGGAAGCCGGAGTGCCCCCCTGGCGGCCGGACACCCATTTGTCCAGGTGGAAGGCTCCCGTGTACCAGTTTGCCCACCGTGCAACCCGGCTCTGGAGTGCGCGGTTCTCTGTACTGGCAGCAACAGTATCCCGCCGTTCAGCCAGATGCGCCACCCCGTATGTCACCAGTATCGTCAACACAATGCCCGCCACAATGCGGCTGATGGCGTAGGGCGCCGGCAGCAGCAGGGCGGCCAGAATGAGGGTGCTCGGATTCAACATCGGAGAGCCGACGACGAACGCGAGGAAGAAATTGGCAGACGCTCCCTGCCGGACCAGCGAAGGCGCCATCGCTGAAGAACAGCACGAGCAAAAAGGTTGAGACAGAGCAAAGAGGGATCCAAACAGACTGCCTTTAAACCCGGTACGGGCCACGAAAGGCTTAAGGGTTGCGGGCAGGGTCGTCAGAGCCAGTCCCGCAAGCAAGATACTCAAGAATGTCGCATGCCAGACTGTGAGCAGATAACTGACCGCCAGGGCTGCAGGTCGCAGCCAGCCCGTGACGCCAAAAGCATTCAGCCAGTCCACGCCCAACTTTCCCGCCATCGCCGCCCGAGTTGCCGCAACGCCCCGGTAGGTGAATAAATCCGCCAACAGCAGGCCAAAAAGAATGAAAGTCAGCAGACCTGCTTTTTTTTCCAGATTCACGCCTTTCAATTCCATTTCATATCCCTTCAGGCTCCGGTAACTGAGGAGCAATCCCGCCAAGCCGATGGCAATCATGGGCAGTTGCAGCGGGTTGAGGACCAGGTAAGGCGTCCTGACCGGATACCCACCCCAGTCCGGCATCAGAGTAAAGAGAAAACCCCGGCGGGAATCGACAATTGCCAGAAGCGTCACTGACAGGAATGCAATACATCCCGCCAAGCTCCATTTGTAGCCAGCCGGCAGTGACTGCTCTCTCAAAACCCCAACTCCTTGGATGGCCATGCGTGTCTCCTCACGGATCGCCGCTGCGACCCGGCTGGGCCTATTTCCCCCGCTAACCGAACTTCGTAACAGAACCGCGCGCGTCAGCAAGCGGCGGGCTAACCGTTGAATTTCCTCGCCGCTCCCTAACGGTCGCGGGTTCGTGACGAACTTGGGCTAAAAGCCGTACTGCATGAACAGATTGAATCGATTGTCAACGCCGCGCAGGAGCCCTTTATAATCGGTAACCCAGCGCAAATAATCCGCTCCTACGATGAAGCTGCCGCCAAACTTAAAACGGTTTGCGATGTACCAGGCTCGGTTGCGGGTTCTGGCTTGCAAAGGAAGATCTTCATCTCGTGGGTCGTCGATGGTGAACCCCGGGCTGATGGTAAGCGGTTCGTAGGCTCTAAAACTTGCCTCGACCCAACCGCCCCGGCTGCGAACCGCAGAGCCGGTCTGAGTATTAATGCCCTGGCCGATCCCCCCTCGGACGTCGCTCAGGTTTCTCCCCGACCAGGCTTCCCCCTGAATCGCCAGGTCATCATGCAGGGGCAGGGAAAAATCGACACCGGCGGATTGGCTGGGAAAATCAGTATGCGCGCCAGCCAGTCGGGTCGATCTCGCCCAGCCTCGATGTCCCCAAATGCCGAAGCCCGCCCTGCGGCCGTCGACCCAAGAAGTCGTAGAGTAACCCATTCGCGCCTGAATGTTTGGGCGACGCGATTCCTCACCGTCGCGGAAGCCGTTGTTATCCAGATCAAGCGCATCGATGGCTCCGGTCAGGCCAAGACCCGCAGTGAGCAGAAACTGCCCTTGGCCCATTTTCTGCTCCAAAGACGCCGTGACCTGAGGGCGGCGATCGCCTAGGTTTCCCGCGTTCCACATCAGAGTGTCGTTGTTTACCGCAGGGAAAAGCGGCGAAATCACGTCCCAGCTTTGTCCCGCCAGGAGAGAGAAGGTCCCATGCGTGAGTCTGAAGTGGGCATGGCGAATGCGGATAACCTGGCGCGACTCGCGCCCCCCATTCTGAAAGTCAATTTCCAACTGGCCACTCAGCTTCGCGCTGCCGAAGCTCTCAACCCCCGGTCCAGCGTAACGGATGCCAAGGCGTGTAAGCCGGGGATGAAGAGTGAAACTACCGGCGTGCCTCCCCCTGGCGCTTGCATCTTCTGAAAGCACGAAGAAAGGAGTCTGGCTGTTATCCGGCCTCCCTTGATCCGTGATGAGATCCGTGCGCAAGAAACCATAAAATCTCATGCGGCTCTCGCCTTCCATGACGTCCACCCAACGCACGGCGCTTTCCCTGTCGGTGGAGCCGCCTGTTGCCGGGGGAGCTTGCAAGTCTGATTGACCGGCCAGAGCTGCCGGTTCCACTCTCTGCATGAGTTGCCGCCTGAGCTCCTCTAACGTTCTCAACATCGCTCGATGCTGCTCTTCCAACTCTCTGACGCGCTGCTGCAGGTCTTGGAGTTCGGGGTGACCGGGATTAGCCTGTCCCCAAAGATTGATCCCGAAGGTCGCGAGCGTGAAGAATACGCGCAACATCCCTGAAGGCCTGTTCACCATTTGTCTCCTCTTCTGGCTCCTCTTCCCTCCTCCGGGCGTCAGTATTTCATAGGCAAAAACTATATGTCAAATTGTTTGTTCCGATAAGTGGTAGGGAAGTCCATTGGAGATGCCTATGAGGCAGGCGCCTCTTCCACGCCCTTCTAAAAGTGTTTTTCCGAGGCGGGACTGACGGACCCGCGGCAAGGCCTGGAGAGGGGAAGGAAAGGAGTGTCGGCGCTTAGTGGATCAACATCGACAAGAAATTGTCGATGTTTAGGAAGGCTGGCTTGACGAGCGAAGCCCTGGGCAAAGCCGAGGACTATTTCCCGGCGAAAACGAACTCCAGGAAGCTTTCACAGGTGGGTGAGGGTGTTCGCTTTTTATTTCTGACTACAAAGAAGTCGCGCTCAAAAGTTTGCAGTTCATCAATGCGCACTTCCTTAATGAGCCTCCAGTGGATCTCGCGCTGGACTGACAGATTCGAAATGATTGAAATGCCGACGTCGGCGGTTACCGCCTGCTTAATTGCCGAGGTGCTGCCGAACTGAGCGACGATGTTGAAATCTGCCAGGCTGGTGCCCAATTTTGCGAGTCTGTCCTCCAGAGTTGCGCGCGTGCCCGACCCCGGCTCGCGGATGAGCAGGGGAAGCTGTTGCAGGTCTTTGAGCTGAATGGACTTGACCGCCGCCCATTGCTTGTTGTTTGGCACCACGAAAATCAGCCGGTCTGAAGCAAACTTTCTGAATTCGAGATTGCCGTCCTTCAGGCGAGCCCCGGCAAAGCCGAGGTCGACTCGCCCTTGCGCGACATCTGCCGTCACTCCCCGGCTATCCGAGACCGTCATGGTGACTTCCACTTTGGGGTAGACCTTGTGAAATCGCCCGATGATAGTGGGCAGAAGGTATTCGGCGGGAATCGTGCTGGCGCTGATATCCAGTTTGCCTTCCAACTGGTTCAAGAACCTGCTCATGTGTTCGTGGATCGCCTTCTTTATCTCCAACACGGGACGGCCATGCCGGTAAAGCATTTCGCCGGCGCGGGTAGGCTGTATCTCTCGTCCCAGGCGATCGAAGAGCGACGTGTTGAAATACTCCTCAAGCGACTTGATATGCCCGCTGACGGTGGGCTGGGTTAAATGCAAGCGTTTTGCAGCCTTGGAGAAGCTCTTCTCTTCGTATACGGCACAAAAGATCTCTATAAGCCCCAGATTCATAGACGTGTATTCCGCCAGGGTTGCGGAGGACTTAGGCGAATGAGCCATGGGCCGAATTTTCTCCGGATGGCAGCGCACAATCCCTTAACCCGGATCATTCATGGTCCGGCTTACGGGCGACGACGCGCCCGTAAGGGCAACACGGGCGGGTAGGCGATTGCAACCCTGTTGACCCACTCCTCGCGGTCGGCGTTCTCTCACAAGAAATTCTGGGCGGCGTTCAACCCGGATACTTCCCCGTAATATAGCGTTCCAGGTGGTGGATCACTCTCTCTTGCGTTGAAATGATCCAATTCACAAGGTCCCCAATGGAAATGACACCCACGACGCTGTCGCCCTCAACCACGGGAAGATGACGTGTGCGGCTTTCTGTCATTATTCTCATGCACTCGTCCACCGTATGCTGGGGACTTACAAAAATCACCGAGGGGGTCATGATTTCCATCACTTGGGTGTCCTTTGAAGATTTGCCCCGAAGGATCACCTTGCGCGCGTAATCGCGCTCGGAAATAATGCCGACCAGTCTGCCGTCGGAGATCACCGGCAGCGCTCCAATGTTCTTGTTCGACATTATTTCGATCGCCTCATAGACTGACGCCACCGGGGTCACAGACCAAACGTCGCTCCCCTTGAGCTTCAAGACGGAACTGATCGGGTCCAGTACTGGCATTTTACGTAACGGGCGCGGAGATGGGCACCGCCTTCTCCGGGCCGGCAGCAGTCCCTCTGTTGGACTTGAATAGTCCCATCATAATGCGGCTCCACGGCAAGGTCAATCTCTCTCCCAAGATCCGATATGACACACTGCGGGGCTGTCGCGCGTGAAGCGGACCCTTGCCGGCCTCAGCTTCATTTCAGGGTCGTGATAGTATAAGAGTATAACCGGCCGCAACAGAAAATTTGTTGCAAACGCGGGTCAAACAGGATTTCCGCCAAGTTGCATTCGGCTATCGACCCGAGAGTCCGTTTGATTGGAGTCCTGCTTTGCGGGCGGATGCGCGATACAGGCTGCGGGTATTTTCCGGGGCAAACGACAGGGGGATGCACTTGTGGACGTTGATTCAAGGCGGTTGATTCTGGGTATTCCAAAAGAGGAAGCTGCGGGCGAAAGACGTGTGGCGCTTGTTCCCGAGCTCATCGCAAGGCTTAAAGACGCAAACTTGGAAATCCTTCTGCAGGCAGACGCGGGAACAGCGGCCGGATTTCCCGACTCGTCCTACACCGATAAAGGAGCGCGCATTGAGCCGGACGTGTTGGCGCGAGCGGACATTGTGCTCAAAGTCCAGCCTCCGGCGATTGATGAGATAAGGAGATTAAAAGAAGGCGCGACCCTGATAGGCTTCCTTCAGCCCTATGCAAACATCGCCGGGATAACAGCGCTGGCGGCAAAAAACGTCACCGCGTTCTCCATGGAACTGATGCCGCGAATCAGTCGCGCGCAAACCATGGATGCCCTGAGCGCCATGAGCACGGTCTCGGGGTACAAGGCAGTCTTGATCGCGGCGGTGCACTTGCGGAAGTTTTTCCCTTTGCTGATGACCGCGGCGGGGACGATGATTCCGGCGCGTGTCTTTGTCATCGGCGCGGGTGTAGCGGGGCTGCAGGCGATCGGCACGGCCAGGCGCCTGGGGGCAGTGGTGGAAGCTTACGACACGCGCCCTGCCGTCAAGGAACAAGTGGAGAGTCTGGGAGCAAAGTTTGCCGATCTCGGCCTTGAGACCCGGGATGCGGAAGACAAATCCGGCTACGCCAGAGTCCAGTCGGAGGAGTTTTACCTGAGGCAGCGGGAGATGATGTCTAAATGCATCTCGGCGGCCGATGTTGTCGTCACGACGGCGGCGGTGCCGGGCCAGCGGGCTCCGATCCTGGTCACCGAGGAGATGGTGCGCGCCATGCGCCCGGGTTCTGTCATCGTCGATCTCGCGGCCGAACAGGGGGGAAACTGCGCCCTGACTGAGGCGGGCCGGGAGATTGTGCGACACCAGGTGCTGATCGTGGGAGCGACCAACCTTCCCGGCACGGTGCCGTTTCATGCCAGCCAGATGTACGCCAGGACGGTCACGAACTTCCTGCTGCATCTGCTCCGGAATGGGAAAATACATCTGGACCTGGACGATGAGCTGACACGCGGTCCGTTGGTGACCCACCGGGGAGAGATCCTGCATGAGGCAGTGAAGATGTCGCTTGCGCCCGGAACGCGGGATGCTTGAGAGGGGCTGGGAATAAGCGCTCTCTGAAAGGAGTTCTGTCGGATGACCTCGGAGCTTGAGATTGGGCTCTACATATTCATGCTCGCCGGCTTTCTTGGGTATCACGTCATCTCGCGCGTACCGCCTCTGCTGCATACGCCCCTCATGTCCGCCACCAACGCCATTTCAGGAATCTCGCTGATCGGCTCCCTGGTGGTTGCCGGCGCCAATTACAGCCGGTTAAGCACCCTTCTCGGGTTCATCGCGGTAACGTGTTCCACAACAAACGTGGTGGGCGGCTTTCTCATTACCGACCGGATGCTGAAAATGTTCAAAAGATCGCGCGATGCCGGCATTCAGGGCCGCCGGCCGTGGCAATTCGATCCGCGGGTCCTGCTGGGCTTTCCTGTCCTCATTGTTGTTTTCCTGGTGCTCTTCTATTGGCTCAGGCAACCCGCCATGGAGAGGGGAACCGGCGCCGGCGGCGCGCTCTCCCAGGCGGCGCTCAGCTACTTCTACATTCTTTCCGCGCTGCTCTTCATCCTGGGCTTGAAAGGTCTCAGCTCGCCCAAATGGGCTCGGAAAGGGATGTTTCTGGCCGAATTTGGAATGCTGATGGCGATCGTGGGGACTCTTTTTCACTCCGAGATCGTCAACTATCGCTGGATCGCCACAGGGCTCTTCCTCGGCTCGGCCGTGGGCGCCGTCATGGGGCTGCGTATCCCCATGACTGCGGTGCCTCAACGGACCGCCCTTTCCCATTCTCTGGGAGCCCTCGCCGCCACCCTGGTTGGGATCTCCGAGTATGTCCGGCACGGAGCAGCGCTGGGCAACGTGAAAATGACAACCATTGGACTGGAAGTAGTGATTGGCGGCTTGACGTTTACCGGGAGCCTCATGGCGGCCGGCAAGCTTCAGGAGCTTCTCCGAGGCACGCCCATTACTTACCGGGGGCAAAACCAGTCCAACTTTATCCTCCTGGCGGCCATCGTCGCCAGCCTGGCGTACTTGATCTTTATCCCCTCGGCCGCCTGGATCTTTTGCGTGATGGTCTCGCTGGCTCTTCTGTTCGGGTTTCTCATGGTCATTCCCATCGGGGCGGCGGACATGCCCGTTGTCATCGCTCTGCTTAATTCCTATGGCGGGTTGGCCGACGCTTCCATGGGCTTTGTGCTGAACAACAAGATTCAGATCATCACCGGTTCTCTGGACGGGACTTCGGGTTTTCTGCTCTCTCTGCTGATGTGCCGGGCAATGAACCGGTCGGCGACCAACGTTCTTTTTGGCGCGTTTGGAAAGATTGATGCCGAGGCCGCCGACCCGGCCGCTGAGGGGAAGGAAACGGTACGCACGATTGTGCCGGATGAACTGGTGGCGCTTTTTGAAAGCGCCCGCTCGGTCATTGTCGTTCCTGGGTACGGTATGGCGGTGGCGCAGGCCCAGCATGGCGTCAGCGAGCTGGCCAAAATCCTGATGAAGCACGGCATCGATGTCAAATACGCCATCCATCCGGTTGCCGGCCGCATGCCGGGGCACATGAATGTCCTGCTGGCCGAGGCCAACGTTCCCTATGATCAGCTCTACGAAATGGAGCAGATCAACCCTTACTTTGCCGAAGCGGATATTGCGCTGGTTATTGGGGCCAACGATGTGACAAACCCGGCCGCCAAGAACAACAAAACCAGCCCGCTTTATGGGATGCCGATTTTGGAGGTGGAGCGCGCTAAATCGATTGTGGTACTGAAGCGAAGCCTGCGGCCTGGTTTTGCCGGCGTAGACAACGAGCTCTATTACAGCCCCAAGTGCATGATGCTCTTTGGAGACGCCAAGGAAAGCCTCGGCCAGCTATTCGCCGCCCTGAAATCCTGATCAGGCCCCGCCGTGGCCCCTCCGGCGCCGTTGACGGCGGCTTCAGGCAGATGACCTGAGGGGCGATGCGATGAAGCACGCAGCGTGAACAAGACCGGGGACTCCGGGCTTATCTTTTCTTTCCTTTCTTTGTCTTGCCCCGTGTCACTTCGGGCCTGGAAGCCGGAGCCGGAGGCGGAGGCGGAGGGGGCGCGGCCGGTTTTGGACGTCCCTTCATCCAGAATCTTTCTGAAACGTACATGAAAGCAAAGAAGAGAAGCAGCAGGACTCCGGCCACATAGGTATATTGCATCGATCCACACCTTACAGAAATAAGGGCGCCAGAACCAGCGTGATGGTGCTCAACAGCTTGATGAGCACATGCAGGGACGGTCCCGCCGTATCCTTGAAGGGGTCCCCCACGGTGTCGCCCACGACTGCGGCCTTGTGCGTGTCTGAGCCCTTGCCGCCGTAAGAACCGAGTTCGATAAATTTCTTGGCGTTGTCCCACGCGCCGCCGCCATTGTTCATCATCGTGGCCATCAGGATTCCTGCAATGGTTCCCACCATCAGGAGAGCGGCCACCGCTTCCGCTCCGGGGCGCCCCTCCGAAGCCAGGTATTTGAAAGTGAACCCCACCGCCACCGGAACCACAACCGGGAGCAAGCCGGGCAGCACCATTTCCTTGAGCGCTCCCACGGTGACAATGTCCACGCAACGGCCATAGTCAGGCTTGGACGTGCCTTTCATGATGCCGGGGTCGGCCTTGAACTGCCGGCGCACTTCGTTGATAACGTAGTAGGCGGCTCGCCCCACGGCCCGAATGGCGAGCGCGCTGAAAACGAAAACCAGAGCAGCGCCGATCAGCGCGCCGACGAACGTGGGGACGTGGCTCAGGTCCACGGCGATCGCACTGCCGGTGATTTTCTTTACCTCGTCCAGGTAAGCGCTAAAGAGCAGAAAAGCAGCCAGCGCAGCGCTGCCGATGGCGTAACCTTTAGTGAGCGCCTTGGTGGTATTGCCCACGGCATCCAGGCGGTCGGTGCGGACGCGGATCTCCTCCGGCTGGTTGGACATCTCGATGATGCCGCCGGCATTGTCGGTGATGGGACCGAAGGTATCCATCGCCAGAATGTAAGCGCACGGCGCCAGCATTCCCATCGTCGCAATGGCTGTGCCGTACAGACCTCCGTTGGGTAGCGCCAGCTCGCCCAGGTAATAGGCGCCCAGAAGCGCGGCGCAAATCGTGATGACCGGAAGACCGGTGCACTCCATGGCCACGGCCATGCCGGTGATGATGTTGGTCGCCGGACCGGTCTGGCTTGCCTCGGCGATCGACTTGACCGGGCGGTACTTGTACTCGGTGTAATACTGCGTGATGAAGACGAAGGCGAGAGCGGTCAGGATTCCAACGACGCCCGCCGCAAAGAAGTACAGGTTGTCTCCCAGCAACTGGTTGACTGCGACGTAGAATCCTCCCATGGCCAGGAGGGTTGTCACATAGTACCCGCGGTTCATCGCCGCCATCGGATCGCCCCCTTCCTTGACCCGAACCACCAGGATTCCGATGATGGTTGCAATCAGACCGAACGCCCGCGCCACCAGAGGAAACAAGATGCCTTTGACGCCAAACTGCGAAAAAAGCACCGTTCCCAGGATCATGGCGCCGATGTTCTCGGCTGCGGTTGACTCGAAAAGGTCGGCGCCCCGCCCCGCGCAGTCGCCCACGTTGTCGCCGACCAGATCGGCGATCACGGCCGGATTGCGCGGGTCATCCTCGGGAATGCCGGCTTCGACTTTTCCTACCAGATCGGCTCCCACGTCGGCCGCCTTGGTGTAAATCCCTCCGCCCAACTGCGCGAACAGGGCGACAAAGCTGGCGCCGAAGCCGAATCCCACGATCTGCAGCGGGACCTCTGTGGGGTCCTCCATACCGCCATACAGGTAGAACAGCCCTCCCACTCCCAGGAGGCTGAGCGCGACCACGGTCAATCCGGAAACAGCGCCGCCGTACAGGGCGGTGCGCAGCGCCTTGTCAAGGCTGGTCGTGGCCGCCGCCGCCGTTCGGATGTTGGCGCGTATGGAAACAAACATCCCTACAAACCCGCTGACAGCCGAGCAGGCCGCGCCGACCAGAAACGCGAAGGTGACCTTCATGGCAATCCCCGGACCCAGATCTCGAATGTTGGGACTGCTGCTGTACTGATAAAAGAGGAAAATGATCCCGGCCAGCACCAGACTCAAAATGCCGATGGTCGTATATTGGCGGCGAACGAAAGCTTCCGCCCCTTCGCGGATGGCGTTTGCGATCTCCTGCATTTGGGGAGATCCCGGGCTCCCCTTCAGAACGTAGCGGGCCAGCATCATTGCAAACACCAGGGAAAGAATGGAAATGCCGAATATCAGCGCGAGAATCATTGCATCAACTCCATTAATCTTGAAATGAGCGATAGAGGATATAACCGGCGCGGAGCAAATTTCAAGGGTGATTCAGGGCTCTTGCCCGATTGGCGAAGCTGCTCACCACCGCATGCCCGGAAATGACCTGGCGCGAAACCAGCGAGAACTCGCTCTCCATCTGCCGGCTCAGGCCCTGCAACTTGGGAGTGAACGTCTCATGGATCGAGATCATCCAGAGTCGGGAAGCGGAGCGGGCGCCATCCCTGGCGCGCCTGACTACATCGGCAGTCCGCGCATCGTAGGGCACCCGGACAAACTGGATTTCCCGATCCAGGTAAAAACGGACACAGGTGTACACCCTCGGCTCCGGGCTCAGCACCCGGTCGCCGGGTTCGATCCGGGAGGTGAGGTATGCGGCCACCTCCCGCCATTCCACAGTCGTGGGCACGCGGTAGTAGATCAACAGACCGTAGCCATTGAGCAGGGTCAGCGCCGCCAGGAGCACCATGCGGGCTTTCTGCCACCGAAAGTGGACAATGGAGGACGCCAGAATCATGGGCAGCGCTGGATAGCATGCGATGAAGTACTTGCTCATCTCCAGCGTTCTGGTACGGAAAAAGAGATCGGCCAGGAAACCTCCCAGCAGCGGCAGCAAAAGCCAGAGCCAGAGCAGTCTGTGGTAACTTCGCATCGGAAGACCGGGCCGCTGCATGAGCGCGGCGGCGGCAATGGCCAGCACGACGACGAGGACCTTATGCCAATCTTCCTGCTGGCCCGGATAGGTGAAATTTTCACCGGCGGCAAACCGGGTCACCACGGAGGCGCCCTGCAGCAGGGCCTGGCCAAGCTGTGTCGCGCCGGGGGACTGGCTTCGAATCCAGAGGTCGGAGTGGTCCTTTTGGCCGATCTGGTAAAGCAGCATGGGAAGCCAGGGGATAAACCCCAGGCCGATTGCGCAGAGGTCCAGAAAGAAAGCCCGGAATCGAACGCCCCCGTAGAAAAACCAGTAGACGATCTGGAAACAAATCAGAAAAGCAAAGTAGTAATGCGTGTACAGACCCAGGACCGATGCCAGAA
>JACQGG010000074.1 GCA_016199665.1 Acidobacteriota bacterium
TCGTCCTGGGTGAAGCCGCGAACCCGAAGCATGCCGTGCAGCGTTCCGGATTTCTCGTAGCGATACACCGTCCCAAACTCCGTGTACTTGACCGGGAGATCCCGATAGCTGCGCATGGCCGATTTGTAGATCAGAATATGGCCGGGGCAGTTCATCGGCTTCAAAACATACTCTTCCTCTTCCACCTGAAGGGTGTACATGTTTTGCCGGTAGTAGTCGTAATGGCCGGACGTCCTCCAGAGATCGCTCTTGGCAATATGGGGAATAACCACATACTGATAGCCGCGGTTTTCATGTTCCCGCCGGAGAAAGTCCTCAACGATGGCCCGTATCTTGGCCCCCTTGGGATGCCAGAAGATCAGCCCCGGAGCGACCTGGTCCTGAATGCTGAACAAATCCAATTCCCGGCCGAGCCGCCGGTGGTCGCGTTTCCTCGCTTCCTCCAGCCGCCGCAGATACTCATCCAGCTCTTGCGGAGTGAAAAAGGCAGTCCCATAGACGCGCTGCATCTGCTCGCGTTTCTCATCCCCCTTCCAGTAGGCGCCCGCCACGCTCAGCAGCTTGAAGGCTCCAATCTGGGACGTACTGGTCAGGTGAGGCCCGGTACAGAAATCGACAAACTTGCCCAAATGATAGATCGACAGAGTCTGATCGGCGCGATCCCGGATCAATTCCAGTTTCAGCCGCTCACCCATCTGCTGAAACATCCTGACGGCTTCATCCAGGGAAATGACTTCGGGACGGTATTCCAGGTGCCGCCGGGCAACCTCTCCCATTCTGGCCTCGATCTGCTCCAGGTCTGCCTGGCTGAAGGGTTCGGCTCGCTCAAAATCATAGAAGAACCCCTCAGAGGTGGGCGGGCCTATTCCAAGATGCACGTCGGGGAAGAGGTCAGTGACGGCCAGCGCCATCAAATGAGAAGTACTGTGCCGCAGTACCTCCAGTTGATGCTCCGGATCTGCGATCCGGCCTTTGCTGCCGTCGCGATAAATGATCTCCATCAGTTTTGATTCAGCGCTCGTTTCCAACACAGCTTCCACAACCTCCAAGTCCTGCTTCTCAAACAGATCTTGGCGCGGAGATTCCGACGGGAGGTGGTAGGTGCGAGCGGATTTGAACCGCTGACCCCTTCCGTGTCAAGGAAGTGCTCTCCCCCTGAGCTACGCACCTACATTCGCAAAACCTTCATAATAGAAAAAACGGGAGGAACGAAGAAGCCCTGCCGCTCGCAGGGCTTCCCTTTGGATTGCGGAGGCGTCAACTTACCGGTTGACGGCATTCTTCAACTGCTTGCCGGCAGTGAAGCGGGCAACTCTCTTTGCTGCGATCTTGATGGGCTTACCTGTCTGGGGGTTGCGACCGGTGCGCGCCTTTCGCTTGCTGGTTCCGAAGGTTCCGAATCCAACAATGGTCACTTTTTTCCCGCCCTTCAACGTCTTGGTTACGTTGTCGATGAACGAATCGAGAGCGGCGCCCGCCTGAGAACGAGTAATTTTCGCGTCGGCGGAGATCCTTGCAACAAGATCACCTTTGTTCATGAAGTTCCTCCTTTAAGTATTTGAACGCATAAGTATTTGAACGCACTAAGGCAACAGCGACTGAAGACCTTATAGCAAAGCGTTGTCTCAAAAGCAACGGATTTTCCTTTTTTTTGATTCTGTAAAGTATTTAAATTCAGCGGTTTGTAAAATATCAGTCCGTGAAACCGCGGCCCAATCGGCCTCTCCGTCCAAATCCGCGTCCAGCCTGGATTTTCAAACCGGGAGAGAGGCTCCATTCCGGAGCTACGCGGCCTTTTTCAAAGCTGCCCTGAGGATTTCCACCGCCCGCCGCAATTGCAGGTTATCCACTTCCTGGAGCAGCCGGCTGTACTGCTCCTCCCCGCTCAGATTTGGATTCTGATAGTAAAAATTCGTCACAAAGCCTTCGTCAGGAACCTTCTGGTGAGGCTGGACCCCTGACTTCTTTGCGTTTTCGCCCTGGATGGCCGTCCCTCCCGGGGTGCAAAACAACTGCGTGGTCAGCACCAGCAAGGCCCCATCCTCCAGTTCCATTTCCTTCTGCAAGGAAGCGATTCCCGAGGTTTTCTCTCCCACCAGTTCAGCCCGGCCATTCTCTTTCAAAGCAGCGGCCAGGACCTCCGCCGCGCCGGTGGTGCTGGCGGCGGTCAAGACGACCATCGGAACCGCGCTATCCGAACCCTCGTCGGTGGCGACATAGTCGTTTATTTTCTGGTGGCGGTCCCGCAGTGAAGCGATCTGTTTCCCCGCCGGCAGAAAGATGTCCGCAATCCTGACCGCCTCATCAAATTGACCGGAAGCGGCGCCGCGCAAGTCGAGCACCAGTCCGGACAACTTCCCGCTGGACAGCATCCGCAGCTTGGCCGCGACCTGGTCACCCGCGCCGGCAAAGAAGTCGGGAATCCTGATGTAACCGATTTCCGACTCCAGAACTTTGGCCTGCAAAGGCGGCGTTTCCAGAGCGCGCCGCGCCACCGACAGCTTGATCGGCTCGGTATTGCGCGACCGCACAACCGTGAGTTCGACCGGAGCCCCTTCCGGCCCGTGGAGCAGGCTTTGCATCTCCGCCAGACTGAGTTCCGAAGTCAACTTTCCCTCAAGATTTTCAATCAGGTCGCCGCTCCGGAGGCCGGCGGCTTCTGCCGGGCTGCCGTCCAGCGCCGCCACCACGTAGCCATAACCAAAGCGCTTGGCCAGAATCACTCCAATACCTGCTTTGTACTTCTCATTGCGTTCTCTGACACCGGGGACCGCGTCGGCCGCGACATAGCTGCATTGAGGGTCCAGCGCATCGATCAGCCCCTGGAATGCGCCGGCCAGCGTCCGATTCAAATCCGGCGTGTCGACATAGTCGGACTGAACCTTGCTGAGTACATCCGAAAAAATCCGCAGCTCCTTCAACATCCGGACCTCGGAATCATCGGAAGTTCCCAGCATCCCCCCTACCAGTGCGTAAGCGACAAAAAGGGCGGACACAACCAGTATTGCAAGCCTGCTCTTCGAGTGCATGGAATCAATCCCTTCGTTCAAAGCTAACCGCGATCATTATACAAGATACAGGGAAAGTCACGAGGGTTTTCCGGCCCCGCCCCGGCTAGGAACCTGTTCCGCCGCGCTGATAACGCGCCACCGCCCGCGTATGCGCGCGAAAGCTTTCGTTGAACACGTGACGGCCGTCATTGCGTGACACAAAGTACAGATACCGGGTCTCGGCAGGACGCAACGCGGCATCCAGTGATTTGATGCCGGGACTTGCAATGGGGCCGGGCGGCAGGCCGGGATGCCGGTAGGTGTTGTAAGGAGAATCCAGTTCCAGATCGCTCCGATGGAGTACTCCGTCCCATTTCTGGACGAGGCGAGCCGCATAGATCACGGTGGGATCGCATTCCAGGAGCATGCCCCGTTTCAGCCGGTTGGAGTAAACGGAGGAAATCAGGAAGCGCTCCGCATCCACGGCGGATTCCTTTTCAATAAGGCTGGCCAGAATCACGACTTGACGCACGGTCAGCCCCATTTGGGCCGTCCGCTTCTGCCGCGGGGCGTCAAAGCCCCTCCGAAAATTTCTGACCATCTGCTTCAGAATATTCTGCGCCGGAGTTCCGCGGCTCAAAAGATAGGTCTCCGGAAACAGGTACCCTTCCAGATTCTGCGCCTGGGGGTCGAGATCGTGGATCAGGCTGACGTCTGTGAAACTGGTGTTGAACTCTCGATCCGAGCCGAATCCTTCCTGCAGAAAGATCCGCTTGACGTCTTCGAAAACGAGGCCTTCGGGAATGGTGATCTTGTGAAGGAAAATGTCGCCTCGATATAACTTCGCCGCGATCTCCCGCATGGAGACTGCCCCGGAGAAGCGGTACTCCCCTGCCTTGATGTGACCTGCCTGGCGAGTCGCAGCCAGATAGCTGTAGAACAGCCGGGCCGAAGAAACCACGCCGTGCTGCCGCAAACGCTCTGCCACCTGGTAGGCGCTGTCACCGCGACGGATCTCAACAAAGTGCTCGCCGCCCGGGTATGCCCTGTAGGGCCGCCGGACAGCCCAGGTGGCTGTGGCGACTGTAGCGCCGGACAGCAGCAGCCCGGCGCCGACCGACAGCGCCACAAATTTCCGCTTGCCGCTCAAAGAGTTCCCTCCTCAAAGTAGCGCTGCAGGATAACCGCCGCAGCAAACTCGTCGCGTCTTCGGTTGCGCTCCGTCAGGTCCAGACCTGCCTCAATCATCCGCTGTTCAGCCTCACGGCTGGACAGCCGTTCGTCCACTTTCAGCACCGGCAATCCCAGCGTCTGCAGGCTTTGGATCATGCGATCGACTCTGGCAGCCTGCGGTCCCAGGGATCCGTCCATGTTGCGCGGATAGCCCACCACGACGACACTTGCTTCATTTTCGACGACAAGCCGGCGCAGCGCGTTCAAATCCTGCTTGAGGGAGGTCCGCACCAGGGTCCGAAGCGGCCGCGTCACGGTTCCGGTCGGGTCGCTGACAGCTACGCCGATGTTCCTTGCTCCGATATCCAGTCCCAGCGCCCGCATCGGCCCATTGTAGCGCATGGAAACTGAAAAGACCGATCCAGCCCGGAGGGGTACGCAGCCCACCCAGCCACCCGCCGGGGTTGATTGAAAAATGTGAGCCCAGGCGCTACTATCAATCCGGATTCGTTGATGAGAGCTCAAATGAACACCGGAGTCTGCTGCACCGTGGTACTGGGGTCTGTCCTTCTTGCAGGATTCTCCAGCAATGAGGGGACCGCTCCCGACGCCTTGAAGTTGTTTCTGGAATTCAGGACCGTGCTGCAGACTGCGGAAGGAGTACTGAGAGATCCGGCGCCCGGCGGTATGGCGTTGCCCCTGAGCGGGGCAGTGCGTCCCGGTGTTTTGTTGACGGACCTCTACGATTACGCATCGGGAACCCTGGCCAAAAACCATCTGGGCAAGATCGCCGTTCGTCCCGACTTGAGCGACGGCACCTGGGAAAAGGTCCGCTACAAGCTCCAGGTCACCGTGGAGCCCCTTGAGAAGAGAGAGACCCGAGTCGCAGTCGACGCGGTCATTGAAGCCCTGAAACGCAGCTTTACGGGAAAGGAGGAGTGGGTGACTCTGGTTTCTAACGGGAACCTGGAGGAGACCTTCCTGGTGCGTTTGGGACGCAGGTTGTTCGGTCCGCAATTCTCTCTGGAGGGGAAGAAAAAGGGTTTCTGGGAGCGGGACCCTCGCTATGTTCCCGGTTCGGAGGGGCGCATTCCAACGCTGCCCACGCCTGACACCAAACCCCCATTCTAGCCCGGGCTAATGTAGTGCCCCAACAAGTAACTGGACTCAGGCGGTCAGCCATCAGCCGTCAGCCAATCAGCCATCAGCTTTCGGCAGCGGAAGCTGACCGCTGAATGCTGACGGCTGAATGCTGACCGCCTGAGTAGAAAACTTGTGAGAAATGCGGTCGGCTATCATAACCTGGATCATGGGCGGGACCCTTGGCCGCACGAGTGTGTGAAAAAAGCTGGCTTGGACTTGGCACATGACCCATAGCGCGCTTTACCGCTTGCTCCCCTACTTGAAGAGATACCGCTGGCGCGTCGTCTGGGGCATCCTGATGGTGCTGTGCACCAACGTGTTCGCGTTGGTCAGTCCCTGGATCTTAAAGCAGACCATCGACATGCTGACGCGGCCATTCAATCGGTCCTTGCTGCTTTGGTACGCAGCCCTCATCGTGAGCGCCGCCCTGGTGGAAGGGATCTTTCGCTATGCGATGCGGCGGATTCTGATCGGCGTTTCGCGGGACGTGGAATACGACCTGCGCAACGATTTCTTTGCGCACCTGGAGCGGCTCTCACCCTCGTTCTATCAGAAGCATTCCACCGGCGACATTATGTCGCGCGCCACCAACGACCTGGCAGCGGTTCGAATGGTGCTGGGGCCGGGTATCATGTACTCGGTCAACACTCTGACCATCAGCATCATGGCCACGGCGCTGCTGCTGAAAATCAGTCCGCATCTGACCGCGCTGGCCTTTATTCCATTAGTGCTGGTCTCGGCCAGCGTGAAGAAATTCGGCGCCATCGTACACACAAGATTTCAACGCATCCAGGAGCAGCTTTCCCACCTCAGCACTCAGGTTCAGGAGTCGCTCGCCGGGATCCGCGTGGTACGCGCCTACAATCGTGAGCGAGCGTTCATCCGGCAGTTCGAAGAGTGCAACCAGGAATATTTGCGGAGAAATCTGTCGCTGATTCGCGTTTCAGGACTGCTCTACCCCCTGAACGCGCTGCTTTCCGGACTCGCGTCCGCGCTGCTTCTCTGGTATGGCGGCCGCCAGGTCGTTCAAGGGCACATGACGCTTGGCTCCTTCGTGGCCTTTGTTTCTTATCTGGCAATGCTGACCTGGCCGACGGTCGCCCTGGGGTGGGTGGTCAACATATTTCAGCGCGGGGCCGCCTCCATGGGGCGTATCTGCCAGTTGCTGGACGCAGTTCCCGAGATCGCCGACCGCGATGTGGCGCCGGTTTCCATCCAGGGTGCCATTGAGGTTCGGCATTTGAATTTTTCCTACAACGGAACGCCGGTGCTGCATGACATAACCTTCAGCGTGCCGGCCACGTCCCGCCTCGCGATCGTCGGCCGCATCGGCTCCGGCAAAACTACCCTGCTCGCAGTGCTGGCGCGCCTCTACCCGGTTCCCGACGGCGTCATCTGGATCGACAATACGGACATCAACCGGATTCCGCTGGCGGTCTTGAGGAGCGCGCTTGGCTTTGTGCCGCAGGACGCGTTCCTTTTCTCAGAGACGGTGCGGGACAATCTGGCCTTTGCCAACACGGAGGCCGGTCCGGAACGAGTGCGCGAAGCCGCTCGCGTCGCCGGTTTGGAACAGGACATCGAGGCGTTCCCCAACAAGCTGGAAACCCTGGTGGGAGAGCGCGGCATTACGCTCTCCGGCGGGCAGAAGCAGCGCGCCACCATCGCCCGGGCTTTGCTGGCGCAGCCCCGGATCCTGATACTGGATGACTCGCTGTCGAGCGTCGACACCCACACCGAAGAGAAGATCCTGACGCGCCTTGGGGACGCCGCCCGCGGATGCACCACCGTCATCGTCTCGCACCGGATCTCGACGGTTCAGGGGGCAGATCAGATCCTGGTTCTGGACCAGGGGCGAATCGTCGAGCGTGGGACCCACCCGGAGCTGCTTGGCCAGGGGGGCCTGTATGCCGACCTTTATGAGAAACAGTTGCTGAAGGAAGAGCTGGGCGTGGAGTCATGAGCCATCACGAAGAGGAAGTCCTGGGAAAGGTTTACGACGGCCGGCTGGCGCGGCGCCTCCTGGGCTATCTCAAGCCGTACCGGCATGTGGCGCTGCTTGCCGTCGCGCTGACGCTGGGCGCCTCGGCGCTCCAACTGGCAGGACCGTACCTCACCAAGATCGCCATCGACGGCTACATTCTGCGCCCGAATCTTGGCGGTCTCAACCGGATCGCCCTGCTTTTTCTCGTTTTTCTTTCACTGCAATTTTCAGCAGCCTACCTGCAGAACCTCCTGGTGAACTGGATGGGACAAAAGATCATGTTCGACATGCGCCTGGAGATCTACCGGCACCTGCAGCGGCTGGAAATCGCATTTTTCGACCGCAATCCGGTGGGCCGGCTGATGACGCGAATCACGTCGGACGTCGATGTGCTCAACGAGCTGTTCACCTCGGGCGTCATCACCATCTTCGGGGACGTCTTTACTTTGGCAGGCATCGTGGTGGTCATCTTTTCCATGAACCCTCGGCTGGCGCTGGTGACATTTTCCGTGATCCCGTTTCTGTTCGCAGCCAGCGTCATTTTCAAGATCAGAGTCCGCCACTCCTATCGCCGGGTGCGCGCGGCCATTGCCCGCATCAACGCATTCCTGCAGGAAAACATCACCGGCATGGCCATCACGCAGTTGTTTGGCCAGCAGAGACGAAAGTTTTCTCAGTTTGCCGCGCTCAACGAGGAGCACCGCGCCGCCAACCAGCAATCCATATTTTACTATGCCGTCTTCTACCCGCTGGCGGAACTGATTGGAGCCGTCGCCATCGCGCTGATTCTCTGGTACGGAGGAAATGAAGTTCTTCGAGGCGCGCTGACACTGGGAAGCCTGGTCGCCTTCATTCAGTACTCGGACCGATTCTACAAACCCATCAGCGATCTCAGCGAGAAGTTCAACACACTGCAGGGCGCCATGGCATCCTCGGAACGAATCTTCAAACTGCTGGACACGCCGGTGCATCTGGCCAGCCCCCGGCGGCCGCACCTGTTGCCGAAGGTGCGCGGCGCCATTGAGTTTCGAAACGTGAGCTTTCAATACAAGGAAAATGAGCCGGTGCTGCGAAACATTTCCCTTACCGTGGCGCCGGGAGAGAGGATCGCCATCGTCGGAGCCACCGGCGCGGGCAAGTCAACCATTATCAGCCTGTTGAACCGCTTCTATGACACGCGCGAGGGCGCCATCCTGATCGACGGCGTGGATATCCGTGAGATGTCGCTGGACCAGTTGCGGCAAAGTATCGGCATTGTGCTGCAGGACGTGTTTCTCTTCTCGGGGACGATTGCCGACAATATCCGCCTGCACCATCCCCAGATCACGCTGGATGCCATGCAGCGCGCCGCCCAAGCGGTGAATGCAGACCGGGTGGTCGAGAAACTTCCCGGCCGGTTGGAGCACCGGCTGGGCGAGCGGGGCAGTTCCCTGTCCGCCGGAGAACGGCAACTGCTCTCCTTTGCCCGCTGCCTTGCCTACGATCCGGTCATTCTGGTGCTGGACGAAGCGACCTCAAACATCGACACGGAAACTGAGATTCTGATTCGCGACGGTCTCGCCAAGCTGATGAAAAACCGGACGTCCATCGTGATCGCGCACCGCCTTTCCACCATCCAAAACTGCGATCGCATCCTGGTCATGCACAAGGGCGAAATATGCGAAGCCGGCTCGCACCAGGAACTGCTGCGGCAGCGGGGAATCTACTACAAGCTTTACCAGTTACAATATAAGGATCAACTTGCCGCAACCGGAACCAACGGGAGTTGAGATTCCTTATTGCAGTTGGGTAGCCTGGCTGGTAAGAATCCCCAAGGGTGAGACACACAGGATCCTCCGCAAGCGGCCGCTCCTCACCGGGGCAGTTCCTCAGAACCGCAGCTCCTCAGAACCGCGACCGTTAGGGAGCGGCGGAGAAATCAGAACCGCGACCGTTAGGGAGCGGCGGAGAAAATGGGGCTCCAACGAGCCCCCATGAAAACGACCGCTCCCCGCGCTCAAACCCCTATCAGAATTGACAACTGCCGCCCTCATGGTGAGTGCCACCCTCGTGGTGAGAGGCATCGGTCACTTCGGTCACATGGTGAGAGGCATCGGTCACCTCGGTCACCTGTCCCCTCGGTCACCTGTCCCCTTGTCAGCTCATACGAACTGCTCGGTTTGTTGCCAGTACGCGGAAATTGAATTCTTGACTAAACTCAACGAAATCATCCGAATACTGTCCGAACTGCCGGGGAACTTCGGTATAGTCATTCCCGATGTTCTGGCTGACGAGGTTTAAGGCCTGCGCCGCTCCCTCTGGAATCGGGGTAGATCGGCAAGAAAAACTCCCTCTGAAAATTGCCCGCCGCGAAGCTTCGCTTTGAACACAAGCTGACTGTTGCCATTCAGCGCCAAGAGTCGCAAGTTGGAGGCTTCGAAGATTGCATTGCCAGTATCCGGAGCCACCCCGCCGGAAACGGCCACCGGACGCATCTTGCCGGCAGAGGAGAAGAAGATCCCGCGTTTACCGCTGTCTAAGTCTGACAACCAGGCGACTACTTCAGCGTCATTGGCGAGGTAA
>JACQGG010000077.1 GCA_016199665.1 Acidobacteriota bacterium
CATGATCCGAGGCTACCCCAAAAGAAATTTCAAAGCAATCCTTATTTTAACGCCTATGGGGGTTGGGGGTTGGGTAGGGATTGGGGCTTTGCGCTCAGGTGATTTCAACGGGGACTTCACTTGCGCATCTGGCCCGAAATCGTGTCTCACCTGCCATAAGCGGCCCAACCCCGAACTCCTGATCCCGACCGGCTACTTCAATTGCAAAATTTCCTTTTCCAACTGGTTCAGGAAAATAACGCGTTGCTCAGGATCGGAGCGAACCCGCTCCAGGTTGTCGATGGCCAGTTGGATGACCTGCATGTGGTGCTTTTCTTCGTCCGCAAACTCATGGCAAAGCCGCCGGCCAACATCTTCCAGCTTGTCAGCCATGTTCTTAAAAAACTCGTGGTTCTCCCTCTCCATGAACCAGGCTTCCTTCAGGGTTCGCATCTCCTCGCCTTCGCCTGAGACGCTCGTCTGGAAGTCAGCAAACGATTGCCGGAACGCGCCGGCAACCTCCTCGTCATCAAGAATGAAAAATCGCGGCTGTCCCGCCAGCCAGCCGTTCTCGGCCAGCAATTGCTGGTACTGCCGCCTGAGCAATTGAAGGTGGTGCATCTCCTCGCTGACCAGCGCCTTGAACAGCCGGCGACTCCAATCCTCCTTAAAGCAATCCAGGTGTGAATTGTAGAAAGTGATGCCTCTTTCTTCGGTATTTATGAAAGTCCGGAGAACATCCCGCTCGAACACTTTGGAAATATTCTCCTGGACCCGAGCTCCTCCCTTCTCCACCCTGGCGCCTTTCTGGCAATTCTCACAGATCCCGTAAATTTCAAGCTTGTGGTTGTCGGCCACAAAACCGTACTCGGAGGGGATTTCATTCATGATCCGCTCCAGCGTCGGGTGGATGAACTCAATCGCCGCATGGCACTCCGAGCAGACCAGATGGTGGTGGTGAGAAGGGTTGAACTCATAGCTCTTCTCTTCCTCGCTGATCTTGACTGATTTTGCCACGCCGCACTCTTCCAGGAGTTTGAGGGTTCGGAAGACGGTCGAGATTCCAATCTGAGGATTTTTCTTCTTCAGGATGGCGTGCAGGTCCAAGGAGGTAAAGTGACCCGGCATCTGCAGAAAAGTATCCAGGATCTGGAGACGCTGCTCGGTGCTCTTCAGGCCTTTCTTCTCGAGGTACTTAAAGTATAGTTCCTTCTCGCTTTCACTCACGATGGCGCTCGGCCTCTATAGTAGCGAGGCGGAGCGATTCAGTCAACGAACAGAAGACATTCAGCTCCCCTCTTGACCGCTTCCAGGACCTTGCGATATTCTCACTCGCACCCGCAAAAAATTAAGATGCCTATCCCAGACCACCCGCTCTCGTGGAGTCGTCGTCACCTACATCGCCGTGCAGATCACGCGGGCGCGCGGGCGCGACCATGCTTTTTTGCGAAAATCCCGTGGTTCGCCTACCGGGGAAGGGACTTCGCCTCCCCCCCATGACCGAAGGGCTCACGCTTGAACGCGAGGAAATAGTTGAGCCGAGCGGGCGAATATCATGAACCGGCGGTTTGTGCTCGCGGCCCAAGGGAAGCCTGCCGTCTCCCTGCGGACCATCGGCCCCGAGGACCAGGAGGACTTGAGGTCCTGGAAGAACTCCAACCGCGGGGCCTTCTTCTTCAAGGGGGAGATCACCCAGGAGGGCCAGAGGAGGTGGTTCGAAGGGTACCTGGGTCGCCCGGATGACCAGATGTTCGTGGTGGAGTCGGAGGGGCTCCGGGCCGGCTGCATGGGGTTCCGGATCTTGGAGGGCGCAGCCGACTGCTACAACATCATCGGGTTGCCGGCGGCGGCCGGCCGGGGGATCCTGAAGGCCGCCATGGAGCTTTTATGCAGCTACATCCGGGACGCATACGCCTGCCCCATCGGGTGCAAGGTGCTCAAAGACAACCCGGCGGTCGGCTGGTACCAGAAGTGCGGCTACCGTATCGCGGGGGAGGAGCCGGACCAGTACCGGATGGAGCTGGACCTCTCCTGTTTCGTTCCGCGCCCCTACGTCAAGCGCGCCCCGGCCCGGCGATGATCAACGTCTTCGGCTCTTTTTTCGGGGAGGAGGAGGCCGAGGAGGTCCGTTCCAGCCTCAAGGCCCAGTGGGCCGGCATCGGCCCGAAGACCGCCGCCTTCGAGAGGGCGATGGCGGAGCGGCTGGGAGGCGACTTCGTCCTCCTGGACAGCGGCTCCAACAGCCTTTACATGGCGGTCAAGCTCTTGGACCTGCCCGCCGGCTCGGAGGTGGTCGTCCCCTCCTTCACCTGGATCGCCTGCGCCCACGCGGTGGTGCTCTCGGGGTGCGTCCCGGTCTTCTGCGACGTGGACCTGGACACTCACAACGCCACGGTCGAGACGATCCTGCGGCAGATCACCCCGCGCACACGGGCGGTCATGGTGGTGCACTACGCCGGGCTTCCTGTGCGCATGGAGGAGGTCCTGGGTCTCGGCCTCCCTGTCATTGAGGACGCCGCTCATGCCGTGGACTCGAGCCTCAAGGGCAGGCCCTGCGGTACGCTGGGGGAAGTTGGCATCTTCAGCTTCGATGCGATCAAGAACCTCGCCATGGGTCAGGGTGGGGGGCTGACCGCCCGGGACCCGGCCCGAGTCGAGGGGGCACGCAAGCTGCGGTACTGCGGGATCGCCAAGTCCGGCTTCGAGGCCTCGGCCAACAAGGACCGGTGGTGGGAGTATGAGGTTTCGGATTTCTTCCCCAAGATGCTCCCCTGCGATATCGCCGCCTCCATCGGGCTCGCCCAGCTCCGGAAGCTCTCCTCCATGCAGGATCGTCGCCACCGGATCTGGGAGACCTACCAGAGGGAGCTCGCGGGCGTCGGGTGGCTTGCCCGGCCGCAGAATGCCGCGCCGGGGGACCGCCACTCCTACTTCACCTACTGCATCCGGGTGGCCGGGGGGCGCAGGGACGCCCTGGCCAAGCATCTGTACGCGGGGGGCATCTACACGACGCTCCGGTACCATCCCCTGCACCTGATCCCCATCTACCGGTCGATGGCCTGCCTCCCGGTCTGCGAAAGGCTCAACCAGGAGGCGCTCAACCTTCCCCTCCATCCCGGCCTTTCGGACACAGACGTGGAAAAGATCATCCGGGCGGTCCGCGAGTTCCGGGCATGAGCGGACCGCCACGGACGCTGGTGCTCGGGGCAGGCTGCGCAGGCCTGGCCGCCGCGTGGCGGCTGTTGAAGCGCGGCCGGCGGGTGGCGGTGGTCGAGGCGGCCGACCATGTGGGGGGCCTGGCGGGCGGCATTCGCGTCGAAGGCAACACCTATGAGTACGGGCCGCACGTCTTCCACACGACCGACCCCGAGATCCTCGCCGACATCAAGTCGCTTCTGGGGGCGGAGCTCACCTCCTACCGGCGCACCATCCAGATCAAGTTCCTGGGAAACTATTTCCAGTTCCCGCTTTCGATGGCGGACATCCTGTTCAAGCTTCCCCCCAGGACGGTGGCGCACGCGGCCCTGAGTTTTGCCTACCACTTCGTCGCGGGCGTCCTACGGAGGCCGGCGGTCGAGTCCTCCGAGACCCTGCTGAGGCGCTACTACGGCGACGTCCTGTACCGGCTCTTCTTCAGGGACTACATCACCCGCGTCTGGGGAATCCCTCCTTCGCAGTTCTCCCCGTCTTTCGCGCGCGAGCGCATCCCAAAGCTGGACGTCCTGGAGCTTCTGGACAAGGCGAGGATGCTGCTTCGCGCCAGACTCGGGCGGCGCGGCGCCCTGCGGACCGAGGGGTTCGTGGAGAAGTTGGAGGGGAACCTGTACACGACGCGGGAGGGATTTTCACTCATCACCCGGCGCATGGCGGACCGCGTGGCGAGGTCGGGTGGGGAGGTCCTCCTGGAGACCGAGGTGACCGGCATCGAGCAGCAAGGGCTTCGGGTTTGCGGGATCACGGTCCGCCGCGGCGACCGGATCTCGATGCTTCCCTGCGAGGCAGTGGTGAACACCCTCCCCATCAACGAGGCGGCCCTGGCCTTCCGGCCCTCCCTGGGTCTGCAGGTGGAGCGCTCGGCCAGGGAGCTCCGGTTCAGGGCCATCGTCTTCGTCGGGATCCAGGCGGCGCGCCCCAAAGTCCTTCCGGCCACCTTCATGTACTTCCGGGAGCACTCCTTCAACCGGATCACCGACCTGGCTCATTTTGGCTTCGCGATTCGGCCCCCGGGGACCACGCTCCTCATCGCGGAGGTCACCTGCGACTCCTCCGACCGTCTCTGGACCGACGAGGCCCTGGCGAAGGAGGCGGTGGCCGCAGACCTCCTCCGGGAGCAGATCCTCCGGCGCGAGGAGATCCTCAAGATGCACGTTTTCCGGTCGCGCCACGCCTATCCCATGTACACCATGGGCTACGAGAAGGCGCTCAAAACCCTTCTGGAGGCTTTCAGCGCCCTGGACAACTTCGAGACTGCGGGGCGCCAGGGAAGGTTCCAGTATGTCAATACCCACGTGGCGATGAAGATGGGCTACGAGGCGGCCGACCGGCTGGCGAAGCGGCTAGCCTGGCCCGGCTGATGGGACCGAATCGTATGAGCCGCCTGGCAACTCAAAAGATTGAAGACCTGAAGGGCCTTGCGGCCGACTCTCTTTTCGTAGGCACAGCCTTCTTTCTCTACTGGCTTTTTTCCAACACGTCGAACTCACCGGGCAGCATCGATCCCAAGAGCGCCTACGCGAACATGACCGGTTTGTATGTTTACTTCCTGGCCTTTCTGGTCGTCTTCTTTATTGTCGATTTCTCCGCGAGCCGCCGGAGCAGACTGCACTTCCGTCTCTTACTCATCGTCCTCGCATCCTATCCATTTTTATTTGTCTACACCCATCATGCCGCTGTTATGGCAAACCCGCGCACAGGCGCGTTCCCTTACTATGAGGCGATCCTATACAGCAGGAAGATTCCCTGGTCGCAGATTTTCCTGGACCCTTGGTCCGTTCTGGCCTCGCCGCAGTTTGGGGCGACAGGTCCTACGATCTTTCATCTCTCCGCTATTGTCCGAACAAAAATGCCCGGTTTTGCCTTAACGGCCAAATTGTTATCCTACGTCGTATTCAGCCAGTGGACATATCTGGCTGCGTTTGCTTTTCTCACCGTTTGTTCGCAACTCCTGATAGCGCGCGCTCTGCTGAGTGACGATTTGAAGGAGAATAAATGGTATCTGGTTGCACTGCTTCCAGCGACGGGATTCGTGATTCACCCTTATGGTGTCGAGCAGCTTTGCATAATCTATCTCGCACTATGCCTGTTTTTCTTGCATCGGTTCAAGAAAAGCGGCAGAACCGTCCATCTGTTGGCAGGTTTGCTGGCCGGCGCGCTTCTGATACTCAATTCGGCGCCGGCCGTTACCATCATGCCGTTTGTGGCCGCCTTCGCGATGTTTGACAATCCTTTCAAAAAGAAAACGATTCTCCTCGGCGCGCTGCTGGCCCTCCTCATTGTCCTGGCGATCCATTTCTACTTTACGATCGCCACCGCCCGACAGGAGATGACGCTCGTGGATTATTACCGCTGGCGCGGAACAGCCGAACTGGCCCTGCAAGTGGATCGTCCGCAGTTCTGGGGAATTGTTCCTGTACTTGCCGTCCTGTGTATCTCCTGGGGTCCTCTGCTGCCGGTTGCCGCCGCTCACATGATTTTCAGACCGTTTTGCAAGTGGACGCTGTTTTTCCTCTTGTCGGTCCTGCCGGTGGTGGCACATGAGTACTTTTTCGGAGGCGGCGAGTCTTACCGTCACGCGTATGCCTCCCATATCGTTTGCCTTTTCGTTTGCGTCGGATTTGTAAACATATTGGGCGGCGTTGGAGACGCCAGGAGTCAGGGCATGAGGCTGAAGCTTCTGGCAGGTGGCTCCGTGTTGGCGGGTGTCCTGTTCCATAAGTTGTACGCGGCGCCCTTGGTTCGATTGCGGCCATTTGGGGTGGATTCCCCTCCTCATGAAATGTGGGGCGGGTGGGAGTACAACTTGAGCCGGAGCCAAGTGGTCACACCCGACCTCTTCCTGATCAGTTTCGTAATCTGGGCGTTGTGCCTGAACCTGCAGCGGGATGTACGAGGCTTGTTTGCAGCGGCCGGGGAGGGGGCAGGCTGGGCGGAGCAACTTCGAGGCGTGAGTTCGCGGTCCTTTGTGCGGGTAAAGCGCAGGAGGCTGGCGGCCTGCTGTGTGCAGCTCTTGGTGATCTCGGTGTTTGTCCTTTCTTCGGGGCGCCTGTGGACGGATCCCGCCTCCAACCGTGCCAACCTGCTGGTTGATTCCTCGCGGCCCAGAGCATGGAGTTACACCAAACGGGAGTGCGTGGAGGCTCGAGTTGCTGTGTGGCGCCGCTCCTCGCTTGTCACGTGGAGCAGGGTGATCCATCTCTATAGTGACTCTCAGTGTCCGACCTTTGAAATGTACCAACATATTTACAACGTTGCTGACAGGAGACTTCGGCTGGAGGTCGACACTTATATTGGAAAGGCTCACAGCTTAGCCAAGAGCGGCTTTTACGTTTGGTTTTTCAATCCGAAAAACCAGCCGGTGGCCTGCCTGGCGATCGTCGTGGCCGGCAAGGCCGATCACTACAATCCAGAAAATACTCTGGCAGAAAGCGGGACGTTCTTCCGAGCCACCAAGGTTGTGGCAGCAAGAGAAGGAGAGTGGGATCATTTGTCGCTCGATTTAGACAAAGAATACGACGCGTTGCTGAGAACCCATCTTCGAGAGAACCAGGAACGGTATCTCTTCAAGAACTTATCGATCTCCTCCCTTCGGTTTGAAATCATCTCCTGGACTGATCGGGATGGCAAGATCGACGTAACTTATGACAACCTTAAGCTCATCCCTCGCAAGGGGGAAGAATGAGTTGTGATGGTGGAGCCTTTTCGTCGCTCAGACGAACAACACCGATGAAAGTTCCCCATTCCCCGCCACTCGCCTGATGCTCGTGGCTCCGTGACCAAATTGGCTTGGCTGGGGCTTCCGCGTTCTTTTGAGGAACTCCCGTCGCAACCTGCTGAGAAATCACGATTTCGTAACCAGCCGTTTCTTCCTGGAAAGAACCGCAGCACACTGTGGGTTACCGCTGCCTTCCGCTTTCCGCCCCGACCCCGCCCGTCACGGCCTCGGTCGACGGATCAAACTCAAGAACTCATTTCGCGTCTCAATGTGGTCCTTGAAGGTTCCCAGCATCGAGCTGGTGACAGCAACGCTGTTCTGCTTTTCTACCCCCCGCATGATGATGCAAAGGTGCACCGCCTCCACGACTACGGCCACCCCCTTGGGGTGAATCGCCTCGTTGATCGTCTCGGCAATTTGAACGGTGAGGCGCTCTTGAATCTGCAGGCGGCGCGAAAAGGCATCCACCACGCGCGGGATCTTGCTCAACCCGACCACCTTTCCGTCGGGGATATACGCCACATGGCACTTGCCGAAAAAAGGGAGCAGGTGGTGTTCGCAGAGAGAAAATAGCTCGATGTCTTTGACGATCACCATCTCGTTGTAGGTGACGTCAAAAAGCGCCGGACGAACCAACGCCATCGGATCGATCCGGTAACCACTGGTGAGAAACCGCAATGACTCCGTCATGCGCCGCGGTGTCTCCCGCAAGCCGTCCCGCATCGGGTTTTCACCCAGGGCCTCGATGAGCTTCCCGATCATGCGCTCCACGTCCAGCATCCCGCTGAGGCTTTCAATCTCAGTTTCTGTAATTTTTTCCGACATTCATTTCACCCGCGTTCGCCGCGCATGCCCCCGCCCTTTGCCTTCCGCTTTCTGCCTGTATCTCTCACCCCCGGGCACACCCGGCGGCGGCAGACAGGCGGCGCACCCGAAAATTGATTCTGTGCAACCTTATTTCAAGCCATAATGATACGGGACCGCATGGAAAAGATCACCCTTTGCCTTCTGTTTCCCCTCAGCACAACCGATCGTTCTCCTTTGCCGCCCGATTGTCCCGCAGGCTGGAATTCGCTGCTGGCTGATCGGGAAACCGGAGCCCACGCGCTGGCAGTTCGGGCGCTCGATCTTGCGTGTTCCAGGCCCACTCCGCTCAGCAAGCTGGCGTCCTGTTTCCGGCAACTGGCCCTGGCCCATCCGTCCATGCTGCTCCTGGAGAACCTGGAGCGCGAGATTTCCAAGGTGAAGTCGCGGCGACAGTTTCTGCGGGCAAGAAAAAATCTGAAGCGTTCCAACCGGCTGATCGCGCGCAATTTTTGCCAGCAACTGCGCCGGCGCTTCCCGCGCCGCGCTGATTTGAATATCTTGACGCTTTCGCGCAGTTCAACCGTCTTGTCGGCTCTGCTGCGTGCGCGCGGGCGCTTGACGCAGGTCCACTTTGCGCGCTCGCTTCCGCTCGGCGAGGGCTACGCCGCTTGCCGGGACGCCAGAGCAGCCGGGCTGCCGGCGGCAGTTTTTGATGATGCCCGGCTGCGGGCAGAAGTGAAACGCTGCGACCTTGCCGTTGTTGGAGCCGACGCTGTCTTGAAGAACGGATCCGTCGTCAACAAGGTGGGAACCCACGCCTTGGCAGCGCTATGTGGCCGATTGGAAAAGCCATTCTGGGTCCTCACATCCGGCTACAAGTTTTCCGACCGGGCTGCCATTGAGCTGTTCCAGACGGTGGGAAGGCGGAAAGTCAAGCTGTTTGACGTCACGCCTCGGCGACTGATTGAGGTGGTCGTGACTGAAGAGGAAAAAGGAAGCTTGTAATAGCATCCCCCCTGTGCTAATTCTGTTGCCTCCGTCCGGCGCTATCGTCTAACGGTTAGGACGCGGCCCTCTCAAGGCTGAAATACGGGTTCGATTCCCGTTAGCGCTACCAGGTTTATGCCTTTGTTTTCAATGACTTCCCAGATTCTCATCAGCCCTCGTGTCCAGCGCGACCAATTAAAGCCATGGAAGAGCCCGCAGCAGATCTCGTACTTTTCCAGCCTGAGCGCCACCGCTTCGGACTGATCGATTGCGGTCTTACCAGTCCCACCGCTCTCCGTATAGGATGCCAGCGCTTTCCTCAGTTCGTCGGCAAGGCCCAGGTAATCCACTACCAGGCCACCGGGTTTGTCCCTGAAGACACGGTTCACGCGCGCAATCGCCTGCATCAAGCCATGCCCCCGCATCGGCTTATCCAGGTACATGGTGTGAAGGCTCGGGGCGTCAAAGCCGGTGAGCCACATGTCCCGCACAATTACAATCTTGAATGGGCCGGCCGCGTCGCGGAACCTGAGCGCGAGATCCTCCCGCCGGGGCTTGTTGAGAATGTGCTGCTGCCAGCCAAGGGGATCGGAAGCGGAGCCGGTCATGACGACCTTCATCAGGCCTTTGTTGTCGTCTTCATGGCGCCAGTCCCGCCGCAGCGCCGCAATCTCCCGATACAGATCCACGCAAATGCGCCGGCTCATGCAGACGACCATCGCCTTGCCGGCCATTGTCACCAGCCGATTTTCAAAATGCTCCACAATGGGGACGGTCGCTCCGTCGATGACCGCCCGCTGGATGTCGTAGATGCTGACGTAATCGCCGAACACGGCGCGCGTATTGGCGTCGGTCTTCTCGATGGGCGTTCCGGTAAAGCCGATGAACGAGGCATTCGGCAGCGCGTCGCGCATGTAC
>JACQGG010000076.1 GCA_016199665.1 Acidobacteriota bacterium
AGCCGGATCAGCTCTCCGTAGACAGCGCGCGGCCAGGGGAACTGCCATCCGAAGTTGTCGGCAAACTGCTGCAGCGAGGCGTCGTCGATGCCGATGATCACCAGGTCCTGGGGGGTCTGCCGCGGCCCCCGGAGAACCGACATCATGAAGTCGTAGCTTCTTCCTTCCAGCGCATTCAGGTAGGGGGTATACAGGGAAAGGGCCCCGACCGCCGCGAACGAGAAGATGAGGAAGATGAACGCCGCGACGGATTCTTTCTTAGTCAGCAATGCAAGGAGTTTTTTCATGGATGGCCCTCCTGTTCACACATAAACGTGGTTGTCGACATGGACGTTACGTGGAACTCCCTGCAGTCGCCGCCCGGATGTCGCCCCCTACAGTTTCAGAAATTCATCCGCAGCAGAAAGCTCAACTGGCGGGCGGGAACCCGCGGATCCAAGGAAAGCGGATCGGCCAGGAACTGGTATCTCCGGTCAAAGAGATTCAACACCTTGAACGAAAGCAGTCCTTTCTTGCGCGCAAGCTCGTAGGAAAACGCCACGTCGGTCGTCCAGACACCCAGTTCCGAGTGACTCGGTTTCATCAAGGCGATGGGAACTGAACCTGCGGCCTGCAGCACAATCCCGCGCTGGTTCAGGTAACTGGCGCGATATTCAAACGCGTAGCGGTGCGGGTCAACATAGAACACCCCGAACCGCACCAAGTCATCGTGTCGTGAAAATCCCAGGCCTTCGTCCCGCACAAGGGAATATTCCGGCACGAATGTCAGACGTTCAGTGAGGAACTGATTCCACACAATTCCCGACCCGTAGAAGTGCCCCACAAAGTTCGCCGGCAGGTCCAGCGTGCAGGTGGCCCTCGGATCGTCGGGACAAGCAAAGTTCAGGAAATCATAAATCGGCGTTTCGCGCTCTCTCCAATGCGCGGTCGCCCTGACAAAGGCGTTCTTGCCATAACGCTGGTCCCACCCGAAACTGTAACTGCTGCTCCGAGTAAGCTCGAGTTCATTCTGACCGAGGAGGAATCCATTGATGTGGGTCGGAGCGAGGGTAGCATTGGGGTGGCCCTGTAGAACCCGCATTGCGGCAAAGCGGAAGGTGGTGGATTGCAGGGGTGTAAACAGAACCCCGCCCTGAGGATTCCAGTATGAAGTCGCGCGATCAAATCGCAGTGGAAAAGCATAGAGGGCGGCCGGCTCCCGCCGAAAATCAGCGGACGACCGGCAAAATCCGGTAGCCCGGTCCAACTGCTCCCCGGACTGACACTCCTGCTCCACTAACCTTCGCTCATCGGTATCATCAAAAATATTGTTGTCATTGGACCACTGGTAGCTCAGCCCCGCGGTAAGAATCAGCCTTGGACTCACAACATAATCCGCCTGCAGGAACGCCGTCTTGAAGCGGACTCTTTGAGCCTTGAAAATCGCATCCAGCCTTGCTTGATCCGGGTCGGCGTAAAGCATGCCGCCGGTTCTGCCAATGGCCGCATAGTTCAGCCCATTCGGCAAACGGAATCGAGTGTCGTGTAACACGCGCCTTCCGCGAAAACGACCCTCATAGATTTCTCCCCCATATTTGAACTGGAATCGGGAGACCTTGAGCAGATGCTCGGCCTGGAGATTGAGGAACGGCGACCGGATGGAGTCGCGCTGATCAAATCTGACGCGCAAAACAGTTCGAGCGTCGGGAGTATCAAAGACCGTCTCAGTGCTTTGGGCGGAGAAATCAATTACAACGTCTGATCCAGGCCTCAACTGCACGTGGTAACCGATCTCCGCCCGATGCAGTCTTGAAAAGATCCTCCGGCTGTCGTTATTGGCGTTGCCGGTCATAGGGTCGGAGATGGGGGCCGTGCCCCCGTCTCCTGAGATCAAGACCGGCGCGCCATGATCCCCAGATCGGGTTTGCAGGTGCGAATAGTAAAGAAGAAAGTCGCTGTAAGCAGTCAGGGCAAACTTGAAGATGTTGACGGTCGAGTAATCCCGCGAATCGTCATTGACAGGGCGGAGTCCTTCGCTGAAGTTGTGTAGGAAACTTGACGTGAACGCGAAGCGCTGGGACCCTCCGCTGGAAATGACGGTTTCGCCGTCGCTGCGATGCTCAGTCGAAAAGGAAGGAGTGGACACGCTTAAGAGCCCGGCGCGCTGTTCGGCTGTCCAGTTTATGCGGGGCAATTCAAAGAGGGTCGTATAGTCGTTAAAGGCATTAAAAGAATTGGAGTTGACCGGCAGCAGCAAGCGCGTCAGGAGGAGTTCGCCGCCGGCTGCCAGAGTACGCCCCGGCAGGTTCAAGAACGTGCCGGCCAGAAACAGGCGCGCAGAACTGTTGGCTGGATCGGCAAGATTGGACTTGATCGCCTCCGAATTCGCCCACTCTGACAGCCCCAGGCGGTTAAACGATGTCGCCAGGCTTACGTTTCGAGTGGCGCGGTCCTCATCCAGCACGAAACGGCTTCGGTAGACGGCGCGGTTGTCGTTGAGGCGAATCGACTCCTGGAAACTCTTCACCGCGGCACCCGGCTCGCTCAAGTCATTCCGAAAGATTCCTGAGTAGAGATGCGGTGTCGGGTCTCGAGGGTCGAGCTTGATGGCATCCGCCAGTGCGGTGAAGGCCTGTTCGAACTTCCGCTCCTCATAGAACGCCTTGCCCAGATAGCTCTGGTAAAGCGCAATCTGCGGCTCAAGCGTCGTGGCCAGCAGCATTTCCGCCTCAGCATCTATCGGCTTGCCGCGCCGCATATGCACGATCCCCAGCCCCAGGTGCGGCTCGCCGCGGGTGCTGTCCTGCCTAATGGAGGTTTCAAAGGCGACGCCCGCTACATCGGTTTTGGCCTGTCCCAGCAGAATAAAACCAAGCAGCGAATGGGCCGCCGCTTCCTCGGGAGCAACCGCCAGCGCCCGGCGGACCACTTCTTCCGCCCGGGCGCTGTTGCCCGCCCCGTACAGCAGCTTGGCGTATTGAACCTGCCCCTGGAGGAAATTGGGATCCAGCCGCAGCGCCGTCTCCGCCGACCGGGTCGCCGCAGGCAGATCGAAGAAGCTTTGCTGCGCAATGCTCAGACTAAAATGCGCAGAAGGCGACCCGGCGTTGGCCTGCACCGCCCGCTGCGCGGCGGCCAGCGCTTCATCTTTGTTGTTCTGGGTCAGGTAAACATTGGAGAGCAGTCCCTGCGCCAGCGGATAGGAAGCGTCCCCGGCTGGAACCGACAGCAGCAGCGAGCGGGAAGTCTCCGCGTCTCCGGCGATCAGATCCAGCATTGCTTTGTGGAACTTCAGCCGGCCGTCGTCTCCCGGATCCTTGACGTGGTTGTAAGCCTCGACGAATTCATTCAGCCGGTAATGCGCCAGCGAAAGCCCCAGGCGCGTCCGCGCCGACTGCACCGGCGCCTGGCCCAGCTCCCGGATGGCGTCGCCGATGCGATTTTGTTCCAGCAGGACCCAGCCGCGGGTTTCCGAAGCCTGAGGCGAAGTGACTCCCTGCAGCGTTGTCAAAGCGGCGGCGTTGTCTCCGGCGTCGTGCTGCGTCTGGGCCAGGCGCACCGGGTCGCCGGTTGCCCCGGCCAGCGCGCCCCGGGCCGCGTCGACCGAGGCATAAAGAAACGGATAGTCGCGCGGGCTGACCGTGCCGGAGTAAAACAGCGTCCACTGCACCGCGTCCTGAGGATTGAGGATGATAATCTTGGTCGGCGCCTGGCCGATGCGGGCTCGCCCCTGCTCGCCGCTGTTGACCAGAACAAAGCCTTGATCGTTGCGGTAGTCCACGGAACCGTCCACGACGGTTATCACCGACTCGCCGTCGTCGGCAACCTTGAGATCGAATTCCGTTCCACGGATGGCGGCGGTCACCGCCGGCGTGTTGACTCGGACATCGGCCGGCGTCTTCCTGGCGCGCAGCGCGGCCTGGCCGGAGGCCATGTTCAATATGCTCTGGTCGGCGCGGGCTCCGGCCTGCGCCACGCGCACCAGCAGGTTGCTGGTCTGGCGCACCGCCGTCAATTGAAGCTGGGTGTTGGCGTTCAGCTTCAACTGCGTTTCATCGGCGAGCAAGATCGCCGCCCGGCTCTGGGAGCCGGTGCGGATAGCGTCTCCGGTATTCAGAGTCTGGTTGTTGGCCGCCGGGGTGAAACCACCCTGGCCGCCGGCCTGGACTTCGACGCGCCCGATGGCGCTGACCAGTTTTCCCGCGATCTGGGCAAGGCCGGCCTCCGGCAGACAAAGACCGAGCAACAGCAGCATGGAAAATTTTCTCATTTTTTGATTGTGCATGATTGCAGCGGGAGTCGTGTCGCGTGCCGCACCTTCACCGCCGCTCCCTCGCGGTCGCGCCTCGGCTCGGTGCATTCTCTCTTAGTCGTGGGCGCTGGATTCCAGGAATGTCTTCAGCCGCCGTGAACGGCTTGGATGGCGCAGTTTGCGCAGCGCCTTGGCTTCAATCTGGCGAATTCGCTCGCGTGTGACGGAGAACTTCTGCCCCACTTCTTCCAGCGTGTGCTCGCTGCCGTCGCCGATGCCGAAGCGCATCCGGATGACCTGCTCTTCGCGCGCCGTGAGGGTCTGTAGCACCGACGCGGTCTGCTCTTTCAGATTGATGTTGATGACCGCCTCGGCCGGCGAGACCACCCCGCGGTCTTCAATGAAGTCCCCGAGATGGCTGTCTTCCTCTTCCCCAATGGGAGTTTCCAGCGAGATCGGCTCCTGCGCAATCTTGAGGATCTTTCGCACTTTGGAGACCGGAATGTCCATCTTCTTGGCGATTTCCTCAGAAGTCGGCTCCCGGCCATATTCCTGTACCAGGCTGCGCGAAGTGCGAATCAGCTTGTTGATGGTTTCAATCATGTGCACGGGAATGCGGATGGTGCGCGCCTGGTCGGCAATGGCCCGCGTGATCGCCTGGCGAATCCACCAGGTGGCATAGGTGCTGAATTTGTAGCCGCGCCGGTACTCAAACTTGTCCACCGCTTTCATCAGTCCGATGTTCCCTTCCTGAATCAAATCCAGAAACTGAAGCCCGCGGTTGGTGTATTTCTTGGCGATGGAGACCACCAGCCGCAGGTTGGCCTCGACCAGCTCTTTCTTGGCGATGTCAGCCTCCAGCTCCCCGCTCTTGATCGTGGCCAAGGCGCGCTTGAGCTCCGGCGCCGTCTGCAAGGCGAAGGCCTCCAGCGTGCGGATCTCATGGTTCACCTGACGCAGGCGCCCCTTGATTTTCTTGGACTCCTCCAGCTTCAAAGGCCCTTCCTGCAGCCGCTGGAGTTTGCGGTGTTCCCGTTCCAGCATCACCACGCGATTGACGGTCGCCTTGATGGCCCCCACCAGGTGCTCGTGCATTATCGGCGTCAAATCGAGGTCCCGGATGTGATTGGCCATGGGAATGCGAAACCGCGCCAGGCGGCTCAGCAGCTTCTTGTAGCGCGCCGACCCCTTTCGTACCCCTTCCAGCTTCTTTCGAACTTTCTGCGCCTCTTTCTCCAGCTCCGCCACCTGCCGCGTCACCTGCAGCGTTTGGGAGCGGTGCTGCTCAATCATCTGATCGGTGATCTCCTCCTCATTAATAGTGATGAACTCCTTGATTCCGATCTCGTTCTTTCGCAGCCTCTCGCCCAGCTTCAGAATCTCCTGCACCACGATGGGAGAACGGGACAGGGCCTTGGTCACCGTCTTCTGGCCGCGCTCGATACGCTTGGCAATCTCGACCTCGCCCTCGCGGCTCAACAGGGGTACGGTTCCCATCTCCCGCAGGTACATGCGAACCGGATCGTTGGTCTTGTCCAGCACTTCGGCGCCGGGTTCGGCCTCTCCCTCGTCTGACTCGTCTTCACCCGGTTTGTCTCCCTTCTTCTGGATCTCGTGGAAACGAACCTCCGAGTCCACCACTTCGATTCCGGCAGATCCGAACAGGTAGAAGATGTTGTCCAGATCCTCCGATGAGCTGATGTTGTCGGGCAGAATATCGTTGACTTCGTCGTACAGGAGATAACCCTTCTCCTTGCCAAGGCTGATCAGTTCCTTCACGCCGTCGTACTTATCTTCAATTGACAATGCCCATCTCCTTTGCTCCCAGCCCCCTCAAAACGGCAAAAACTTGATGATCGACCCCGATCACTATGACACAAACCTGGCGCTGTCGCAGAGGCATCCCTTATGACAGTAACTGCAACTGGCGGGTAATCTCAAGCTTTCGCTTGTACAGACGATCCACTTCCTCTGCCTGCAGGCTCTTCTCCGCTTCGGCAATGCGGGTCTGCAGTTCCTTTCGGGTCTGTTCCAGGCTGAGCCTTTTCAGGGCAGTGACGCAGTGAAGCGCCTCGGCGCGGTTCGGTTCCGGGTCACAAGATGAAGTCAGCACCAAATCTGAAAGGAGCTCTTTCTGCTGCGGATCCGACAGTGCATCCTGCAGATTCAAGAATGTAATCTCCCGATTGCTGCCGTAGAAATCCCGCAGGACTCTGAAAATAGGCTCCGTGGTCAAGCCCCTGTAATCGTCATCCTGAAGCTGCGGCAAAGCCTCACCTCTGGCTTCCTTAGATTCGACCAGCAATTTTACCAGACGTTGTTCCGTCCGGGTAACTTCCTGGCTGAGCGTAATGGCTATCTTTGCGTCCTTTTTTCTCTCGACCGCCACTTTTCTCAGCTCCGCCAAAATCAGGGAGCTGTCCAGGTTCAACCTCTCCGCCAGACGACCCACCGTTTCTGAACGTTCGATTCGGTTTGGAAGCAGTGCGACGTAGGGAAGCAACTGGTTCAACACATTGACTTTTCCCTTGGGACTCGCGGCGGCCCTTTCGCCTTGAATTGCCGAATCAAGAAGGAAATCGATGTACGCACTGGAACGCTTCAAACGCTCCAGGTAGGCCTCGGCGCCCTCGCGGCGAATGAAGGCGTCCGGATCCAGGCCGTTGGGCAGCGACAGTACGTTGACCCGAAAACCTTCCTGCAGGAACAAGTCAATGGAGCGGCGGGCGGCGGCGCTTCCGGCCAGATCCGGATCGTAGTTGACCACAACATTGCGCGTGTAGCGGCCGAGAAGCCTCACCTGATTTGGCGTCAGGCTGGTTCCCAGCGAAGCAACCACATTGCGAACACCGTTCAGGTGCGGCACCATCAGGTCAAAGTAGCCTTCCACCAGGATGGCGAAATCCTTCTGCCGAATTTGTTCCTTCGACAAATGCAAACCAAAGAGGCAGCTCCCCTTGCTGTAAATCGGAGTTTCCGGCGAATTAAGATATTTCGGTATGCCTTCGCCAAACACACGTCCGCCGAGCGCAATGACGCGACCCGTGAGATCCAGGATCGGAACCATCACACGGCCCCGGAACCGGTCGTGAAACGAACCCGGACCGGGACTTTTCAGCAGACCACACAGATCTATTTCCGATTCCTCGAAACCCTGCCTTCTGAGGAATTTCAAGAGCTCGTTCCCGGCGCGCGGGGCCCAGCCGAGACCAAAGCGCGCCATTGCCTCCGCATGGACCCCGCGTTCCCGCAGGTACTCCTGTACTGGTTCGGCAGTCTCTTCCAGTTGACGCTGGTAAAACCTCGCGGCCTGCTCCATGACCGAATAAAGCCGCTCCTTTTCGCGCGCCTGCGACGGGTTTTGCGTTCGTTGGGGAAGGGGGAGTCCCGCTTTCTGCGCCAACGCCTTGATCGCCTCCGGAAAGGAGAGACCCTCGATCATTTCCAGAAACTTAAAAACGTCTCCCGAAACACCGCAGCCGAAGCATTTGAAGATTTTCTTGCTCTCGCTGACATAAAAGGATGGCGTCTTCTCACTGTGAAAGGGACAAAGCGCGGAGAAATCCTTACCCGCCCTCTTCAGCGTGACGTACTCGGAAATAACCTGAACGATGCTGACGCTGTTGCGAACTTCTTCCGTGAAGTGCTGATCCATGCCCGGAGGGAGTCAATCCCCACTGAAATTACTCATTATTTCCCGCGCTGCGGTCAAGGTCAAGGGAAGAAAAGCAGAGGGGAAAGCAGAGAACAGAAGGCGGAAAGCGGAAGGCGGAAAGCGGAAGGCGGTGGATACCATGGCGCATCGGCGCGCCTTCTCGACGCCTCTCATGGCAGCAACGGTCGGCCGTCGGCGGCGCAGAGAAATCGCCCCAGCTCCCTGGACTTCCGCCTTCTGCCTTCCGCTTTCTGCCTTCTTCTTCCCCCTACCCCGTTACTCCTCCCTCAACTTCACGACTGTGACGGCGGCGCCTCCCTGATTCGGAGCAGCCGGCGCGGCGGTGGCGACATGCGGATGGTTCTTGAGAAACTCCCTGACCGCATTGCCCAGCCGGCCGCTCCCCCGTCCATGGATCAGGCGAACCGAGCCGTGGTTTTCAAGGAACGCCTGGTCGAGGAACTTGTCCACCCGAGACAGCGCCTCGTCGACGGTCTGCCCAATCAGGTTCAATTCGCTCGGAGCGCCGCCCAACGCGGCAGGAACAAATGTCACATTGGCGGGCAACCGGCGCTCGGTCTCCGCGCCCGCCTTTCCGGTCTTCAGATCCGATAACGGCACCTGGAGGCGCTTGCCGCCAACATCGACCCGCGCTTCTTTTCCCTCCATCCCGAGAAACGTTCCCCACACACCGAGCGAGATCACTCGGACACCCTGGTGGAGCGCCGGTAACTCTGATTCCGCCGTTTGCGCCGGTTGGGGCGAAGCGAATTCCCGGGAGCGCTCCCGATAGAGCTGGCGCAACTGTTGCGCCTTGCGCGACCGCTGGTCTCTCTGACGATCGCGTTCTATCCTGTCACTGACCGATCGCAGCTCGTTTTGCAGCGCTTTGCCAAACTCCGCTTCCAGCCCCTGCAGCCTGGCTTCAAAGCCCTTCTGCTGCAGGCGCGCATTTTCCCGGACCTCGCTCAGAAGCCGGGCGCGCTCCTCGGCTCCCCGGCGGGCTTCGGCCTCCAGATTTCGTTTCGCCCGCTCCAATTCTTCCTCCTGGGCGCGCAGCCGGCGGAGATAGCCCTCAATGGCGGCATCGCGCGAATCCAGGTTTGAGTGCGCCAGCCGGACGACACTCCGATCCAGGCCGAGACGCTCGGCAATACTGAGCGCGGCGCTATGACCGGGTAAACCCAGCAGCAGGCGAAACGTGGGGCGCAGCAACTCTTCGTCGAATTCCACCGCTGCATTCCGGGAAAAGCCGTGCTCCGCGGCAAACGCCTTGAGACGATCCAGGTGCGTCGTGGCGACCACGCGAGCGCCCCGCTCTCGCAACGTCTCCAGGACCGCCAGGGCCAGCGCCGCGCCCTGCGCCGGATCGGTCCCCGTTCCCAGCTCGTCCAGCAGCACCAGCGTGCCGCTGTCCGCTTCATCCAGCACCCTTTGCAGCCGGAGCACATGAGAAGAGAAGGTGGAGAGATTCTCCTGCAGCGACTGGTGATCTCCAATGTCGGCGCGAATCCTGGCAAACAGAGGGAGCTGCGCCTCTTCTGCAGGAATGTGAAGGCCGCTCTGCGCCATGGCCGCAAACAACCCCAACGCCTTCAGCACGGCTGTTTTCCCGCCGGTGTTGGGGCCGCTGATGATCAAAATCTCGGTCTGGCGATCCAGTTCCAGATCAATCGGGACGACTTTGTCCCATCCCATGAAATGGATCAGCATGGGATGACGGGCCTGACGCAATTTCCAGCCGCAGCGTCCCGGATCGGCCTCCAGTTCCGGCTGAGCGCCGCGACACAGCAGGCTTAAGCGACCGCGAGCCGCAGCCGCGTCCAGTTCTCCGATTGTCTCCACTATTGCCAGAAAGTCCGGGCGCCGGTCGCGAAGCTGCCGCGTAAGTTCAATCAGAATCCGGCGTGTCTCGATGAGCTCCTGGTCCAGCAACAGAGCCAGATCGTTGTTAAGTCCCACTGCCGCCAGAGGTTCGAGGAAGACCGTCGCGCCCGAGGACGACGCGCCGTGTACCACTCCTTCGATTGCGTTCTTTTTCTCAGCGCGCACCGGGATTACAAGCCGCCCGTTGCGCTCGGTGATGTAAGTATCCTGAAGAACTTCAGGGTGGGACAAATACGTCTGGAGTTTTTCCTTGAGTTGCTGCCGGCAACGCGCGCCGGCAGCGCGGATCCTGCGAATTTCGCCAGAGGCCGAATCAAGAATCCGACCTTCGGCGTCTATGGCCCTCTGCACCTGCCCGGTCCAGTCGCTCAGGTCAGGGAGAGCTGCCAGGTGTGACCAGAGCAGGGGGTACTCGCCGCAGTGCGGTTTCAACGCCGAGCGGGAGTCGTGAGCGCGCCCAATGTGATGCGCCGCCAGGAGGATCTGCGTCGGCTCCAGAGCAACTTCATCGACGCCAAGGATTGCGACCAGCGCCGCCGGGTCATCCAGTCCCGCAAAGGAAGGGCGTAATTGCTGCACCCAGCCTTTTGCTTCCGTGGTTTCGTCCTGCAACCGGCGGATTCGGCTTGCATCGGTGAGCGGCTGCAGCGACTCTGTGCGACGCTTTCCAAGCGGCGTCTCCGCCAGGCCAGCCGCAAGTCGCAGCAGGTCGTCAAACTCAAGCGCCTGGCGGGTTGGGTCGTCTAGCATCGTGTGTCAGGTCACCGGTGGGGGGCGATGGATGATGGATGGCGGATCTATCGTCTATCATCCACCATCTCCATCCATCACCGGTCCCGCCTGCGATTAATCAGGCTGGCGACGTAACCGGCGCCGAACCCGTTGTCTATGTTCAGGACCGTGACGTTGGACGCGCAGGAATTGAGCATGGCCAGCAGGGCTGCAACACCGCCGAAAGCGGCGCCGTAGCCGACACTGGTCGGAACAGCCACCACCGGGACGTCCACCAAACCGCCGACTACGCTGGGCAAGGCGCCTTCCATCCCGGCCACCACAATGACCACGCGACAATCGGCCAGGCGCCGGCTCTTGCGCAACAGGCGATGCAGGCCGGCGACGCCAACGTCAAAAATCGTCTCCACCTCGTTGCCCATCGTCTCGGCTGTGACGGCCGCCTCTTCGGCAACTGGCACATCCGCGGTTCCCGCGGAAACCACAGGAATAGGACGATCTCCGTAGAGGGTCTTGCCGCGGCGGACAGAAATGCACCCGGAGTCAGGATGAAAGCGCGCGGCGGGCTCCAAGCGCCTCACCCGGGCATAGACCTTGGCGTCAGCACGTGTGATCAGCAGATTTGGATTCTGGGCCAGCAGGGTTTCGGCAATGCGGACTACCTGCTCGGGCTTCTTTCCCTTGGCAAAAATGACTTCGGGGAATCCGTGGCGCAGGGCCCGATGGTGATCGACCTCGGCAAAACCGAGGTCTTCGGAAGGATAGTGACGCAACTGCTCCATCGCCGCGTTGACGGAGAGCCTGTGCGACCGGATTTGCTGCAGAAGTTTACGGAGGCGGGTGGGATCCACGCTTCAACTTAACTCGCCAACGGCATCGGCTTTCATGCCAAATCGCGTAGTGCAAATCGCAGAGCGCAAATCACCAGTCGCAGATTGCAAACCGAGGCGCCGGGCGCGACTGAGGTGCTCCCCAATTGTAGGACCAAAAAGTGGCGTGTTTAACGTGGATCCCCTGCCTCTTGAAAAATCGTTCTTAATGATAACCCAGTAGTCGAGCCGGTGGGAAGTGGGAAAGCCGAAGGTTTTTCCAATCCGCTGTTGGAATCCCGTTTTCTGGGATTTCCATGGCGGCGGCAGTTTCCACGGGTCTTCGCCCGTTTCTTTCTTGCTCCTTTTTTCTTTCTTTCCGCTCCCCAGCAGCCTCCAGCGCAATCCGTCCCTTCATCTCCGCACTGAAACTCCGCCGTTGCCTCTTTGCCATCGCTCCTCCGCAGAGGTGGCGATCTTACACCTCATTCACTGGTCCGATTCTTGCGGATCACTTCAAATCTCCATCATTGACGGGACACGACCCAGTGCCGCCATCAGGTTGCGCACGCGGTCTTTGAGTGAATCGATCTCGCGGCTCAACGACGTAAAATCTGAGTCAGCCCGAAAACTATTTTTCGCTATGTAGCCAGCAGGTAGACATAAAGCAATTTCCTGCACACCCTTAGTTGATTGCTGTTAAGATAAATCTGCCCTCATCAGCCACTCTGGAGGGATTGAATGCCCAGTGGGTAAAAGACCCTTCAATTGTTTGCATTGAGAGCGAAAACTGGCTGAAGAATACTTGTTCGGCAAAGTTACTGACATCGACCTTACTGTCGTTCATGTCGACGATATAGATAACCGCAGTTCCGTTGAAAACGAGGCCAGTCAAGTATAAGGTCTGATGCGTCGGGTTCCCATCCGCTTTCAGAAGAATCAAGTATCCTTGTAAGGAGGGGCCATCAATCCAGATACTTACGTCGCCGCTAAGGACCTGAAAACCAAATCCTGAGGTTGTAAAGTTGTAAAGTTTTGCCGACGGTAATAAGGGCAAAGATGAAAACTGTCCTCCTATGTCAGTAAGGGCTGTTCCCGGCACGGGAGGATCAGACTGTATCTCCAGCCGGCCCTTGGTCATCTTGACCGCCGGAAAGAATTGCCCCAGATATTGTGGCAGATGCTGATTGGGTTGAAGTGACAGGGTTAAAGTATCCACTCTTGCATTCGTCTCGGAAAAGAGTGTCAACTTCACCGTCGCCTGGGTGTAACTGGCATTGGCCAGGGCGAGAGCGATAGTGTTGAAATCGTCAAATGGAATTGTGGTGAGGTAAATCCTACTGGAAGGTGGTACGCCGATGCTGTCGGCCAACACTCCTCCAGACTTGATGTAATAGGTGAGAGTCCCATCCAGGAAACTGGTTAGTTCATTTTCATTGGAGGGGGGCTTAGTAATGGTGGCAAAACCCACTTGAACAGTGCCAGAACGAGTAATCCGAAAAGTGGTAGTTGCACCTGGCCCCACAGATACGGGCGTAACCCCATTCGTGATAGCGTTCCCATTCACGAGTGGGTTCCAACGCTGCCCTGCGGCACGATACAGATTCAAATTGCCGATGTAAGGAGTTGTCCCACGGTTGGTAATGTTCACAACCGATTCATACTCGCCCCCGGCAGCGACCTGGGCAAACACTAGCGCAAGTTTCTGAAGCGCGTTGTAGTCCTGGGCAGGAACAACTGTCACAGACAAAAAACAAAGTATTGTTGCAACAAAACACCTATTTTTCATTGGACCTCCTCGCGGAAATGCTAAGGGCTGTCTCGACCGAAGGCCATGGCCTCGTGAAATTGAGGATTTTGATTATTTTGCGAAATCACACGTCGGAGAGCCGCACCTCGGGAGGACAAGCCGTAGACTGCCTTTAGAAACATCTTCCGTGATTCGGGTACCGCAGATGCAGCACGACACTGGGCTTCACCTTGTCGGCCTCCTTTCTGCTATTTCCCGACAGCCAGAGGCGCGCCATCATTGCCATAGAGTTGAATGTCGCGCTCGATGCCCCGGCGCCGCTTAGCAGGATGAACTCTGTCAGGTACCTGAGGTGCTGCCCACATAAACCTGGAGACTTAGCGCGTCGCATCTGCGATTCGCGATTTGCGATTTTCTTGCAAGCACTACGCTTCCTGCGTCGCCTTTCCCTCGGTCTGCTTTTGGTCCCGCAGCACGGCTTTGCGGCTCAGCTTGATCTTGTTTTGGGAATCCACACTGAGAGCTTTCACCAAGATCTGGTCTCCAACCTTGCATTCGTCATGGATATCCCGGATGCGATGTTCGGCATATTCGGAAATGTGCAGCAGGCCTTCAGTTCCCGGCAGGATCTCGACAAAGGCTCCGAAATCGACCACCTTGGTCACCTTCCCTAGATATGTCTTTCCGACTTCGGCCGTCGCCGTCAGTTCCTGGATCATCCGGATGGCTGCCTGGGCCGCCTCTCCGCCGACCGACGCGACGTTGACCGTGCCGTTGTCTTCAATGTTGATTTCCGCGCCGGTTTGCTCCTGGATTCCGCGAATCACCTTGCCGCCGGGCCCGATCACTGCGCCGATCTTTGCCACGGGAATCTGAATCTGAATGATCCGCGGCGCATGAGCGGAAATGTCGGCGCGCGGGTGAGAAATCGTCTCCAGCATCTTCTCCAGGATAATCAGGCGGGCTTCCTTGGCCTGCCGCAGCGCCTGCGACAGGAGGGTTGCATCGATGCCCGCGACCTTGATGTCCATCTGCAGCGCCGTGATGCCCTTGGCGGTTCCGGCCACTTTGAAGTCCATATCGCCATAATGATCTTCAGCGCCGGCGATGTCGGTGAGAACAGCGGTGTTGTCTCCCTCCTTGATCAGCCCCATCGCGATCCCGGCCACCGGAGCCCGGATCGGGACCCCCGCGTCCATGAGGGCCAGGACTGCTCCGCATACGGTGGCCATGGAACTGGAGCCGTTTGATTCCAGAATGTCGGAAACAACGCGCAGCGTGTAGGGGAACTTTTCATCCTCAGGCAGCACTCCCAAAATCGCGCGTTCGGCCAGTGCGCCGTGACCTATCTCGCGCCGTCCCGGACCGCGCAAAAAGCCGACCTCTCCCACGCTGAACGGGGGAAAGTTATAATGCAGCATGAACTTCTTGGAGTACTCTCCCAGCATGTCATCGATCCGCTGCATGTCGTCGGCGGTCCCCAGGGTCGCCGTCACCAGAGCCTGTGTTTCACCTCGGGTAAACAGCGCGGATCCGTGCGTGCGCGGCAGCAGGCCTACTTCCGCCGTGATGTTGCGAAGCTCTTTGAACTGCCGCCCGTCAGGGCGTTTCTTCTCCTTCAGGAGATCCTCGCGGAAGATGCGCTCCATTGTCCTCTCAAACGCCATGCCGACCCAAAGGCGTTTGTCGGTGTCATCCTCAGGATAGCTTTCCACGATCCGGTCGCGCACCTCGTCCATCATTTGGTAGCTGAGGATTTTCCCCGGAGTGTACAGTGCCTGGCGGATCATATCGGAGGCCTGCTGCTCCACCTGGGCGAGCAGCGCGGGGTCGAGTTCCTGCTTTGTGAACTCGCGCTTTACCACGCTTCGCTGCCGGAACATCGCCTCCTGCATCCCAATCAATTCCTTGATGTGCTCGTGGCCAAACTGAAGGGCTTCTACCATCTTCTCTTCCGCAACTTCTTTTGCGCCCGCTTCCACCATGACAATGGCATCCTTCGTTCCCGCCACCACCAGGTTCAATCGGCTCGTCTTCAACTGCTCGAACGTCGGGTTGATCACCAATTGCTCGTCCAGCAGTCCGACGCGCACGCCAGCAACCGGGTTATGGTAAGGGATCGGCGACAGGTACAGCGCGGCCGAGGCTCCAGTAATGGCCAACACGTCCGGATTGTTGTCGGGATCCGCCGACAGCACAAGAGCAATCACCTGGCTCTCATTGCGGAATCCGTCAGGAAATAAAGGGCGCAGCGGCCGGTCAATCAGCCGACTGGTCAGTATCTCCTTTTCGGTGGGTCTTCCCTCGCGCTTGAAAAAGCCTCCGGGAATCTTGCCCGCTGCGTACGTGTACTCCCGGTAGTCGCAAGTCAATGGGAAAAAACTCGCTCCCTCCTTCGGTTTCAATGCAGCACAGGCGCTCACCAAGACGACAGTATCGCCGAAGCGCACGATCACCGCCCCATCCGCCTGCCTGGCGACTCTTCCAATCTCCATACTGAACTCGCGGCCACCGAGGTTCGTGCTCGCCTTTTGAATCATCGGGTTCTCCATACTCTCTTCTCTCTCTGTTTTTTTCACTTTAGATTGTGGGATCCATTATAACCCACGCGCCGCACTCGCGCCGTATGGCGTGGCCTCCCGGTTTAGTCCTTTTCTGGAACAGGCTTCCAGTGCCATCACGGCAAAGCGACGGCGGTAGAGACGGGCCCTGGCAAGCGTCTACAGAGCGCCGAAGTCCTGGAAAAAATCTGGGAAAAGATTCAGGGGCGGTTACTTGCGGATGCCTAATTTTTGTATGATCTCTTTGTACCGCTCAAAATCGTTGCGCTTCAGGTAGTCCAAAAGCCGGCGGCGTTGTCCGACCAGTCTCAACAAACCTCGTCGGGAGTGATGGTCTTTCACATGCATCTTAAAATGCTCGGTCAGGTAATCGATCCGTCCACTCAACAGCGCAATCTGCACTTCCGGAGAACCGGTGTCATTGCCATGCTTTCGGTGAGACGTGATGATCTCAGTTTTTTGCTGCACCGAAAGCGTCATACTCTCTCCTCCCATCTCCTCCGCAATATCCTCATCCTGTACTCCCGGCCACTCTACCACGGCTTCACGGCACCGTTCAAGAAAAACCGAATAGAGGAATAGAGCCAGGGGGCTAGGCCAGCCCCGGGGAATAGGGGAGCATGCCCGTCAAGCTAGCTTCGCTGAATCACCAGGCTGGGCGATCCGACGATCCGCGAGAAAAGCCCCAGTACCAGGAGCAGGTTGCCTGCGAAACGAAACCCGGCGCATACATCGATCACTGTCTTCTCACGCTTGCGATGGCGTATCTGGCTACAAAGATGCGAAAGCGTTTGAACTGCAGGGAGCGCCTTGGCTCCACCGGCGAACTCCTCAGGTGGCCGCCTTCAGCACAATGCGCGGATGAATTCTCGATTCTTCAACTCGCCCGAGCGCGATCAGCCGCCCGTCGCAGTCGAATAGGCGTATCCAGCCAAGGGGCTCGTCCTCGCGCCGGCCCAGGGCCTGTCCGCGACAAACCCGGGCTGCCTCCTCTGGTTGGACGGTGCGTCGCGGCAACTCGGGAAGCAGCTTCTCCAGCGAGATCACCAACGACTCGCGCCCGAACGGTTCCGGGTCACTCTGCAGCAGCGTGGCGTCTTCAACCCGATACGATCCCACAGCAGTGCGACGTAAGGCGCTCACCAGGGCGCCACAGCCAAGCATCTGCCCCAGGTCGTGAACCAGAGATCGAATGTAAGTTCCCGATGAACAACAGACCTGCAATTCGATCTCCGGCAGCTCCAGCTTCAGAATTTCCAAGCGGGACACAAACACCCTGCGAGGCGATCGCTCTACCGTCACGCCGCTGCGAGCCATCTGATACAGCCTTCTTCCCCCGGCTCGCTTCGCCGAGAACATCGGCGGAACCTGCGCAATCTCGCCGGTGAGAGCCGCCGCGGCGCGTTGGATCTCCTCAAGAGAAACGCTCACAGGCCGGCATCGTAGAATTTTCCCGCTGACATCCAGGGTGTCGCTTTCCTGGCCCAGCCGGGAGCGCACCCAGTATTCCTTTTCCATTCCCTGGAAGAACTGCGACAGTCGAGTTGCCTGGCCCAGCAGCGCTGGCAGCAGACCCGTCGCAAGAGGATCCAGCGTTCCTGCGTGGCCAATCCTGCGAATTCCCATCTCCTTCCGCAAACGCGCCACCACATCGTGGGACGTCACGCCTGCAGGCTTGTCAACCAGCAAAAGGCCGTTCATATCACCAGCGGACGCAACTGCTGCAGCACCGTTTCCAGCACCTCGTCATAGAGGCCGTTCAATTCAAAGCCGGAGGCGTTGACGTGCCCCCCGCCCCCGAAACGATGCGCCACGGCCGCGACATCGACGTCTCCTTTGGACCGGAGGCTGACGCGGAAACTCCCCTCACCGCCTTCGCGGATAAAGGCCACAACCTGGACTTCCTGAATCGACAGCGGATAATTGACCAGCCCTTCCGTATCCGCCTTGTTGGCGCCTGATTCCCGCAGCATCTCCTGGGTGAGACGGATCCAGGCAATGCGTCCTGATGGGTCCCGGCGCAGGGTCGTCAGCACCATGCCGAGCAGCCGAATTTTCTCGTAGGGGTTGCTGTTGTAGATAATGCGCGCGGCGAACGAGGGATCTGCTCCCGCCCGCACCAGATCGGCGGCTGTTTCCAGCGTCTGCGCCGTGGTTCCCCTGTATTGAAAAGATCCGGTGTCGGTGAACAGCGCGACATAGAGATTGGTTGCGATCCGGGCATCCACCGGGATCCCCGCCTGCCGCAGCAGCCGGTAGATCATCTCTCCTGCCGCGGCGGCAGACGTGTCGTTCCAGTTGAATTCGCCAAAATTTTGATTGGTGATGTGGTGATCAATGTTGATCACCCGCAATTTCTCCAGTCCCCGCAACTCGGGTCGACCCATGTCTCCACATTCGAGAACAAACGCCGCGTCATATTCTAGATGCGGTACCCGGTCGGAAATCAGGATCCGTTCAATTCCAGGCAGCTCGGAATAAGTAGAAGGATGCGGATCATGGTTGACCACGTCCACCTTCTTCCCCGCAGAGTGCAGCCCCAGCGCCAGGCCCAGCTCGCTGCCCAGCGCATCACCGTCGGGCCGGGCGTGTGACGTAACCAGAAAACAGTCGTGCTGACTGATGAAGCGGGCGATTTCCGTCAAGCTCATCGGTTCTTATCAACGTGTATTTGGGCCAGAAGCGTTTCCACTCTCCGCTGGTTTTCCTGGGAAACGTCCAGATAAAAAGCCAGATCCGGGATCTGCCGCATGTTGATTTGCATGGCCAGTTCGCGTCGCAGATAGCCGCGGGCATGAACAAGGGCGCGCAGCGCTTCCTGCCTGGCCCGGGCGTCGCCGGTCACCTCGACGTAGATCTTGGCCAGCTTCAGATCGGGTGTCATCTCAACCCGGGTGACGGCCGCGTTTTCAACACGGGGGTCTTTCAAACCGTAAGGGATCAACTCCATAACCGCATGCTGAATCTCCTCAGCCAGCCGGACATCACGATGTTCCATAGCACTCAGCCCGCGTTTCTCACAAATTTTCTGCTGCTGCGGGCGAATCCGGGCGCGCTGACTGCGTTGCGCTCGGTCGGGCGCCTTGTCATCATGCCCGTCTCCGCCCCACCTTCGTCACGAAAACCGGGGAAAAACACGGGCTAGTCTAGAAGTCAATATACTCGACCTGGCACTCGACCAAGTCCTCCCCCAGGATCGCTTCACTCTCACGCACGAATGCCTCGGTGATACTCCGAAGAGACCGCGAATCGGCGGAAATGCTCACCGCTCCTATCCGGGCGCGCTGCCACAGATCCTGGTGATCGATCTCGCTGACGGAAAAGTTGAATTTCGACCGAAGCCGGTCCTGCAGCTTGTGCAGGACCATGCGCTTCTCTTTGAGCGATTGCGCATAGGCAAGGTGAATGTCCAGTGTGCAGAACGCAATGGGCATATCAGACAGGATTTTCAGCCCGCGGACGCGGCACCGCACTGGCCAGGACGCCGCAAGATCGGGGCCGGGATTCCACGGGCCACGAGCCTCTGAAACGGTGAAAGACCCACCGCGAAGGGCGGAAAAACGGGACGAGGTCCAGGCCCCGAAAATCGGAAGCGAGGAAGAGCAAGCCAGAGATCTTCAATTCCTTCGCGAACTTTGCGTCCTCGCGGTGAAACTGTTTTACAGCGTCTCACTGAAGCCTGGGCAGCACTTTTTCCTGCGAAAATACCTCCAGGATGTCCCCGACCTTGAGATCGTTGAAATTCTCCAGCGAGAAACCGCATTCGTATCCCGTTCTTACTTCGCCCACATCTTCCTTGAAACGCCGCAGCGAACGAACCTTCCCTTGGTAAATGACGACGTTGTCCCGCAACAGCCGTGCCTCCGCGTTTCGCAGAATCACTCCGTCCTGCACGTAACCACCGGCGACCGTCCCCGCCTTCGGGACCCGGAACGTGTCGCGCACCTCGACACGTCCCATGAATTTCTCCTTGTAAGTGGTCTCCAGCAAGCCGAGCATGGCGCTCTTGATTTCATCGGCAACGTTGTAGATAACGGTATGGAGCCGAATATCCACCCCCTCCTGCTCCGCCAGTTCGGCAGCCCCCCGCTCCGGCCGCATGTTGAACCCCACAATGATGGCATTGCAGGCAGAAGCCAGCAGCACGTCCGTCTCGGTAATGGCGCCGACTCCGTTGTGAACGATACGCACTTTCACTTTGTCGGTGCTCAGTTTCTGCAGAGAATCCGTCAACACTTCAGCCGATCCCTGCACATCGGCCTTGATCACGATCGCGAGCTCCTTCACGTCTCCCGATTTGAGGCGCTCGTACAGTTGGTCAAGCGTCAGCCGGGAACTCTTGGTCATATCCCGCTCTCGCAGTCTGGCCTGGCGCACCGATCCGATCTGCTTGGCCTTCACCGTATCGTCCAGCACCTGGAAGGGATCCCCGGCTCCCGGCATTCCCTGCAGACCCAGAATCTCAACTGCAGCAGACGGTCCGGCAGCTTCCACAGAATTGCCGCGATCGTCAAACATGGCGCGCACTTTCCCGTAGACCGCCCCCGCGATGAAGGACTCCCCGACCTTCACCGTGCCATTTTGGACCAGCACCGTGGCTACTGACCCGCGTCCTTTGTCGAGCTTGGCTTCTAGGACGGCGCCGGTTCCCGCCAATTTGGGATTGGCCTTCAAATCGAGCAGGTCGGCGACCAGAAGAATCATTTCCAACAGAAGGTCCAGGTTGGTCTTCATCAGCGCCGAAACCGGCACGGTAACGGTTTGGCCTCCCCAGTCTTCCGCCAGCAGATTATGATCGGCCAGTTGCTGCTTGACACGGTCTACATTAGCGCCGGGTTTGTCAACCTTGTTGATGGCCACAATAATGGGAACCTTGGCTGCACGGGCGTGATCGATCGCCTCCAGTGTCTGCGGCATCACTCCATCGTCCGCCGCCACAACCAAAACGACTAGGTCGGTCACCTTGGCGCCGCGGGCGCGCATCAGGGTGAATGCCTCATGTCCCGGCGTATCCAGGAAAACAATGCGACGGTTGTGGATGTCCACATGATACGCGCCGATATGCTGGGTGATCCCTCCCGCTTCCTTCTGGGCCACCTTAGCCTCGCGGATGGCGTCCAGTAATGACGTTTTCCCGTGATCCACGTGGCCCATCACCGTGACAACCGGCGCGCGCGCCACACGATCTTCGGCATGATCACTCTGAGCCTGCTGTTCAAACACCTCCTCCTCAAAGCTCACAATGTTGGCCTCGTATCCGAACAATTGACAGATCTCGGAGGCAATCTTGTCATCCAGCGTCTGATTAATCGCCACCAGCCTTCCCTTGTTGAGCAGTTCGCGCAGGATATCCTTGCTTTTCACTTCCAGCTTTTCGGAGAGTTCCTTGACGGTAACCGCTTCGGAAAGCGTTACCGGCTTGAATTCGGTGAAGACGGGCCGCTCCGGACGGGGCGCGGGAATTCGCGGCGTCGGGGGGGGTTCATGTCTCTTTTCCCTGCGATGGAAAGGGGGCGGCCGATGCGCCGCCAGACGCCGCACTACCGATGGCGCCGGCGGCACAATCCGCTCAATCTTTTTCGTAACATCGGTGCCCAGCGGCTCCGCCGCAGATTTCTTGAGAATTGTCGCGGGCCTTCCCAGGGGACGGCGTGCTTCGGGAGCGGGTCGATGCATCGGCGGCGTAAGCGCGGTGGGTGCAACTGGCTGCGCTGGTTTGGCCGCCAACGGCTCCGCGACGGAGGAAGGCTCGGCTGCGGGACGCGGGAGAGGGGCGCTGGCGGCCACCGGTTCCTCGGCTGGCGGCGCAGGCGCTTCAGCAATGCCCACCAACTCGTCATCCTTAGTGAAATGCTTTTTCCCCTTGCGCGGCTTCATGGCGGCCGGCACCGGCGGCTCTACCTTGACAGGCTCTTGCGCCGCTTCGGCCGCTTTTTTTCTGGGGGGTTTGGTGACACGCGCGCCGGGCGCTTTCTTCGGCACCGGCGGCGCTTCTTCAACTGCGCGCGCCTTCACCACCTCAGCCGGGGCCGCCGCTGCAGGCGGCTGTTCCACGACAGGGGGGCTGGCGGCCTCTGCGGGGTCTTTCTTGCCGAGCTGCTTGATGCTCTTGCGTGCGCGCGGCTTGGCGGCGGCAGTAGTCTCCGCTTTGGCGGCCTTGGCCTTGGCGGCCTTCTCCCGGGCTCGCTCCGTTTTCTGTGCCTCTTCAATCGCCTGGTCCGCCAAGAGCTGCAAGCGCTTGCGCACGCGCTCGGCAATCCCGCGGTCCACCGGCGTTTCGGGCGAGATGACCATCACGCCAATTTTCTTGAGTTCGGTCATTACCAGGGTGCTCTTGACGTTGAACTCCTGGGCAAGATCGTTGACGTTCATCTTATCCATAAACGACTTAGGCTCCCTTGTCTTCGGGACTCCCCGCCTCCGGAGTGCTCTGAAGGCTTTCCGGCTCCTCTGCCGCAGGCTCCTGGGTTGGACCTGCCGCTTCGGCCGAACTTGCGGCGTCGCTCGATCCTGCTTCTTCTCCCTCAACTACCGCGACCGCCGGTTCTCCGGCAGCCGCCGTTTCGGCGCGGGTCGCCTCGCCAGCTTTCTGCAGCCGTTGCTCCGCGTTGTCCAGGAACTGCTGCGCCGCCGCCAGCACTTTTGCGGCCGTCTTCTCGCCGACTCCTGGAATTTCGCGCAACTCCTCTTCGCGCAAGCTGACCAGCTCCTGCACCGTGGAGATTCCCGCCTGGTTCAGTTTTTCCACCGTCTTCTCGCCTAGATTCAGCTCGGAAATGTCGGTGAAGCTGGCGGCCATCCGCTCCATCTCGGACGCGACTTCGCGCCTCTTTTCCTCTTCGCTCTTGATTTCGATTTGCCACCCCAACAGCTTGGAAGCCAGCCTTACATTTTGCCCTTTCTTGCCGATTGCCAAGGAAAGCTGATCATCCTGGACCACCACTTCAAGCACTTTCTGCTCGGCGTCGGCGATCAGCACTTTGGATATCTTTGCCGGGCTCAAAGCGTTGATTGCGTAATCAATCAGGTCATCCGAATACTCGATAATATCGATCTTTTCTCCCCGCAATTCCCGAATGACTGAGTTGATGCGCGAGCCCTTCATCCCTACGCAGGCGCCGACGGGATCCACATCCGAGTCTCTTGACTGAACCGCTACTTTGGCCCTCTCCCCCGCTTCCCGCACCGCGTTCCTGATGATCACCGTGCCATCGTAGATCTCCGGGATTTCCATCTCAAAAAGCCGCATGAGCAGCGCCGGATCGGTTCTGGAGAGAATCACCTGCGGACCTTTGGTCTGTTTGCTGACCCTCGCAATCACGGCCCGGATCCTCTCCGCCTGTTTGTAGTTCTCGCTCCGGGATTGCTCATGATAGGGCAAGACGGCCTCGGTCTTGCCGATATCAACGATCATGTCACTCCCCTCAAAGCGGCGCACGATGCCGTTGATCAACTCGCCCACTCGCTCGCTGTACTCGCCATAGACGTTCTCGCGCTCCGCCTCCCGGACTTTCTGGAAGATCACCTGTTTGGCGGTCTGGGCGGCGATCCGGCCCAGAACGTCTGTGGGCTTGGGGATCTCCACTGTGTCATCGATCTCCAGGCTGTCGTCGATTTCCTTGGCCGCCTCCAGAGAAATCTCACGGCTGTCGTTGGTAACCTGCTCGACCACCCGCATCACCGCAAACACTTCGATCATCCCCGTCTCGGCATCGTAACGGGACTGCAGCTCCTCGTTGGTCCTGAAGTATTTCTTAGCGGCGGCCACCATGGCATCTTCCAGCGCCCCAATGATGATCTTTGGGTCGATACTTTTTTCCTTGCTGATTTGGTCAATCATTTGATGCAACAAGCTGGCAGCCATAGCAGTAGGTCCTTCAATTCTTCAGCTCAAAAAAGCAAATTTGCCTTCTGGATGTTTTCCAGTGGAATTTCCACCGGGTCCGGCTTGTCATCCTCCAGCAGAGTCACTCTCCCGTTCCCGCAATGCTGCAACACTCCCTTGAAGTTGCGCTGGCCGTTGATGGCCAGCCGGGTTTTCACGCGCGCTCGCCTGCCTTGAAATCGCACATAGTCCTGCTCTCTAACCAGCGGACGATCCAGACCCGGCGATGAGACCTCAAGCGTGTACCGGTAGGGAATCATGTCTTCCACATCGAGCATGACCCCGGCCTTTTCACTGACCGCCTGGCAATCTTCAAGTGTGACGCCGCCCGGCTTGTCGATGTAAATTCTCAAGATAGAATTTCCCCTGGCAGGGTCCAGTTCCAGATGAACCAGTTCGTAACCTTCCTCTTCCACCGCCTGACGCAGAAGCTGGCTCAATTGCGCCTCGAGACCCACGCCAATTCCTCCTTCAAAACAAAAAAAGTGGGCATTGCGGCCCACTCTAGGAACTAGAGCAGTTTATTGAGCAGTTAAGTATAACCGAATTCGTCGGCCCAGGCAATGAGATTGCCAGCCCCGCCGCCCCGGGGCCCCGGGGTTCCCCGCTATCGAGACCGGGCGCTTTAATATCATCAATAATCAGAGGGTTCGGGCGGGCCCGGCGAGCCGCTGGCGGGGCCCGGCTCACAAATCCTCCCCCGCTGGCCCGGCATGCGCTCCTTTTCACACTCGCAAGGCAGATGACGGTCTAACTACTTGTGAAACTGGCACTTGGGGTGGCAGGCTTGACGGCGTCGACCCCGAACCTGTGTCCCCGGCCATTTCAACCTCCCCCCAGCAGGCTCAAAGATTGAGTAAGATAGAGACAGAAGGAAGAACGGAGAATGTGTGAGAATGGTGGATTCATGAGAACAAGAGTGCATTCCGAGCCGCAGGAAATTTCCATGGGCGATAAGAAACTTGCCAGCCTCGCCGCGCCGGCCGCAGGTTGTTTCCGGCCGGAGCCGGTCATCAAGCAGCGCCTTTCCAATGGTCTGAAGATTTTGTTGAAGGAAGATCACAGCCGGCCCATCGTCACCGCGATGATCTGGTACCGTGTGGGCTCGCGCAACGAAAGGCCCGGTCTGACGGGCGTGTCCCATTTCCTGGAGCACATGATGTTCAAGGGGACGGAGCGATACGGCAAAGGGGCCATCGATTATCTGACCATGGTGAATGGCGGCGCAAACAACGCGTTTACTTCGAGCGACTACACCGCCTACTACTTCAGTTTTGCCTCGGACCGCTGGGAAGAGGCGCTGTCCATTGAAGCCAACCGCATGCGCCACAGTATCTTCGCGCCGGAAGAGTTTCACCTGGAAAAGCAGGTGGTGATCGAAGAACTCAAGATGGATCTGGATACTCCCTGGGGAGCCCTGCGCAAAGCCGTCGATTCCCGCGCCTTCCGGCGGCATCCCTATCGGTTTCCAGTCATCGGCAGACTGAAGGACCTGCGCCGCTTGAGTCTGGCGCAGATGCGACGCTACTACCAGACTTACTATAGTCCCAACAACGCGACCCTGGTCGTGGTGGGGGACATCCATCCGGCCGACTCACTCGCCAAGATCCGCCGGCTCTTCGGACCGATCCGGGCTGGAATGATCCCGCCGGAAAGGGTTCCGGCGGAGCCGCAGCAGCGCCGGCAGCGGCGGGTCATGCTCCGCATACGGAGCAACGTGGTGCGCATGCTTGTTGCCTTCCGCTGCCCGCCCGTCAGTTCCCCAGATATATACGTCATTCCGCTCATAGACAAGATTCTCACCGAAGGGAAGCTGTCACGGTTGTTCCAGCGCCTTGTTGAAAAGCAGCAGCTGGTTTCTTTTGTAACCACGGAGTTCAGCGAATCGATCGATCCTCATCTGTTCTACGTGCGCGCGGAGCTGAATCCGGGAGTGGAACCGGAGCGCGTCGAAGCCGCGCTTTTTGAAGAGCTGGAAAAGCTGCAACGCCGGCCGGTCAGGGATCACGAGTTGCGGCGCGCCCGCAACCAACTGTCGGCCCAATACCTGTCCGGCTTCGAAACCACCATCGACCAGGCGATTCAGTATGGCATGTTTGAGACCATTTCCAGCCATCAGATTCTGGAACAATACATGGAGCGTGTGCAGCAGGTCACAGCCGGTGATATCGGGCGGGTGGCGCGCACTTATCTGCAGAAAAGTAGAAGCACGGCTGGTTTCGTAATCCCATGAAGAAGCACGCCATTCCAGTGGTGCGGCATCAACTCCCCAGCGGGTTGGTTTTGCTTGTTTCCCCCAATTCCAAGATTCCCCTGGTTCACGTCAATGTCGTGGCCCGGTGCGGCGCGGTTGACAATCCGGCCAACCGGCCGGGGCTGGCATCTTTGATGACGCGAATGCTGGACGAGGGAACCACCCGTTACAGCCACCGCAAGATCGCCGAAATCATCGAAAACCTGGGTGGCTCTCTCACCACTTTCAGCAGTCGGGAACTGAGTGGAGTCTCTGTCTCCGTGCTCAGCGGAGAACTCCCGCGGGCGATCAACCTGGCTCATTCCGTCGTCGCCGAGCCTGTTTTTCCCAAAAGGCGGTTGAAGCTGGAAAGGGAGAAGGCGCGAAACCAGATCCGCAGCGCCAATGACAATCCCCAGGTTGTCGCCAGCAACGAGTTCAACCGCGTTATTTATCGGCACCACCCCCTGGGAGAACCGGTTCTGGGGAAGGAAGAATCAGTTTGCAGCATGAATTCGGCGGAGCTGGCGGAATTTCATCGCCGCACCTTTGCGCCTCAGAACACAATTATCGTCGTGGTGGGCGACGTGGAGCCCGAGAAATGTGCTTCGCTGCTTTCGGAAAAGTTCGGCTCCTGGCGCAACCAAAGCTATCGACCCACCACACCGCCTCAACTGGCCCCGCTCAAAGAAAAAGTGATTCGTCAAATCTCCATGCCCAAGCAGCAGATCAACATTTACCTTGGACACCTGGGAATACGGCGAAAAGATGCCGACTATTATCCGCTGCAGGTCATGGACGTGATTCTGGGAGGGGGGCCCGGTTTTACCTCGCGCATTCCCGCCCGGCTTCGCGATCAACAGGGCCTGGCCTATGCCACTTACTCGGACATCAGCGGCAGCAGTGGGTTGTATCCGGGACGCTTTGCAGCTTTCATCAGCACCTCGCCCGAAAATCGGGAGAAGGCCCTGACAGGGCTGATTGGTGAAATCAAATCCCTGTTGGAGGATGGGATCACAGAAAAGGAACTGGCCAGCGCGAAGTCCTACCTGACGGGGAGTTTTGTGTTTGACTTTCAGTCCAACGGCCATGTCGCCCGTTTTATCCTCTCGGCAGAAATGTTCAATCTTGGATTCGATTACCTGGATCAGTACCCACGCCTCATCCAGTCGATTACGCGGGCTCGGGTGGAACAGATTGCAAGAAAGCGCCTCGATCTGGAACATTTTGCTACTGTCATCGTCGGCCCAGTCTGATTCGCTCTGTCGGACGCAACCCCCGCCCGAGAGCCGGAGACTGCGGCAGGGCTCAGGAATGAGTGTGGAACACTTTTTCGAGGAAGATGAACATACGGCTGGAACCGCAACGAGCTAAGAATAGCGGTGTCAGGCTGATCCTCGGAGTCGCCCTGGGGGCGGCCGCGCTGATCGGCGCTGCGCTCTGGATCTGGATGCGAACCTCGACTCCTGTACAGGAAGGCGGAATCGAAGGGCTGCTGCGCCCGGGCGACGCGGAGTTTGAAAATTACCAGGGGCGGGTGACGCTGGAAGTGCAGAAATCCACTCTGGCGCGCAATTTCGCCGGCAATCGCGTGGTGATGGTCGCCGGGGTCATTCACAATCGCAGTGACCGGTGGCTGGAGGCCGTCCGGGTTCAGGTGACGCTGCGCAGCGGACGCCAGCCAGTCTTGCAACAAACACGCTTTCCCGTTGCTCCCGGTTCCCGAGTCAAGCCGATCGGACCTCGCGAAGATCTGCCCTTTACCGTCTGGGTCGAACAGATCCCGGCGGATTGGAGCGGAGGCGGCGTCGATGTTGAAATCACAGGGCTGAAGCCTTCCGGACTTTCGAGATAAATTTGATCTTTTGGCCTGAGCGCCAGTAACGGACGGTTCAGCAGGGGTGTCCAGGTGAAGGACCACACTCTGGTCGTGTTCTGCAAGTGGGGGCTGCGTGTGCTGTTCCGGGTCCTTTTTTGCATCGAGTACCGGGGGGTGGGCAATGTCCCCAGGGCTGGCGCGGCGTTCATTGTCCCCAATCACCAGAGTTATCTTGATCCTTTGCTTGTGGGCGCTGCGCTGCGCCGGCCGGTGCGTTACATGGCGATGAAAAAGCTCTTCAAGGGAACGCTGGCGACGTCATTCCTGAGATTCTACGGAGCTTTCCCCGTCAGCACCCACAGCGCCGACAAGGCGGCTGTCAAAGCGTGCATTCGGTTCCTGCGCGCGGGAGACTTGGTGATCATCTTCCCTGAGGGGGGACGTTCCCGCGATGGAAGTCTAATGGACTTTTTGCAGGGCTTTGCGCGAATTGCGTTGCTGGAGCAGACGCCGATCGTGCCGGTGACTGTTTCCGGCGCCCATCGCGTTTGGCCTCCCCAGCGCCGTTTGCCGCGCCCTGGCAAAGTGACGCTGACCTTCCATCCACCGATCCATCCCCGGGATTTTCCTCCGTCAACGGAAGGCGGAAGCCAGAAGCCGGAAGGCGGTTCAAGGGCATCTCAGATTGCGCTGAAGGTCAAGAAGACGATCGCATCAGCGTTGTGAGACGAGTGCGGAATCCGGCGCGCGGAGCACGCTGAAGGGTGAAGGCAGCGCGCCACCCGCCGCTCTTTGGGGATGATGTTGCCGAACCGGAACCCTTACTTTGAAGGGGAGCTTCGACGCTTGGGGCCGGAACACCGAATGGACGGCAGCGGACCCCATTATTCGACTGAATTGTGCCCGCCGCTGCGCGGCTCGTTATGGGTTGGATGACGCTACCGAGGGCTCGCGCCCTCGGCTGCAATTGTCACGCCGCTGCGCGGCTGTGCAAGCTGCCTTCCGCTTCCATCCCGTGTGCACTCCGCACTCCGCATTCCGCACTCCGCATTCCCCACTCCGCACTCGTCACGCTCCCCGGATCGTCACGAGCACCCGCTCGTCCATATAACGCCCCAGGCCTGCGCGCAGTGACGGATTCGAACCAAAAACCTTCCTGTGGACATCCGGACTTTCCATGCAAAGGTAGACGGCAACCGAGGAGCTACGGCGGCGGATCCACTCCATCATGCGGGCATACATCTCCACGCGAATCTGCTTAAAGTATTGATACTTGCTGTCGGTTCCGCGCACAATCTCACCGTCAAGAATCCGGCTGCGCGGGAACCGCCAGCGGATCACATCACGCAGTTCCTTGTGAAAGCGAAGGGCGCCAAGGCTGAGCCAGGCGATCTGGCGGGTGTCGATTCGATCAAACAGCGCCTCCACCACCGCCCTGTAGTCCCGTTCCCAGTCGTCGTAGTGCACCATTGGATCGAAGTGAAAGCCCAGGCGATAACCATGCCCGGCGCAGCGCCGTGCCGCCCGAAATTTTTCCTCCAGAGTCGCGGTTTTCCACTCTTCACGGGACGAAACGGCGGCCGTATTGATCGACCAGGAAATCACGGTATTGGGGCTGCCCTCTATTTCCAGCAGGTTTGCTATGTTGTCGGTCTTTGTCTTCAATTCCAATACCGCATTCTTGCGCCCGCTGAAGAACGGAACCATCCACCTGGCGATTCCAGTCAGGTGATCCAGACCGAGAGAATCCGACAGCTCGCCCGTCCCCACCCGGTAGACTCCATCCGGATTAGCCGCAAAAGCCGCGTCCAGCTCGGCCAGCAGCTCCGGGAGATTGGCGTAGACCCGCATAAACGGATTGTTCAGGTAAGCCTGCAGAATGCAGTAAGTGCATTCCAGATGACAATTGGTCGCGTAGGTAACGGTCAAGTAGTGGCAATGAACGCGGCAATTGGTGCAGCCCTGGCAAGTTTTCAAGAATCTGCCCGGGTGTCGCGTCAGTATCAGTTGTTTCTTCCCCTGCGTTAAAGTTGTGTCGCCTGCGTACAGTTCCGCCAACTGTTTCTGAGACTGGAAGTAGACGACGGGAAGATCCCGCGCCTGACGCAGTGTGTAGCGCGTGACCGGCTCATCTGCCACTGCCGGATCGACATAGATTTTTTCGGGACGGTAGAGCTTCATGGCCGGCCCATTATAGCAGCCTGAAGGGACCAGGACGCCCGTCGGGGCAAGGAGGGTGGATCATGGATGATGGATGATCCACAATCCACCATCCAGCATCCAAGTGGCCCGGTCCATTCAGGCAATGTTATAAATGGAAATATCCATGTCCCAACCGGCGGGCGGTCTTGATATCGGCAGGGCGCGGGAGGTTGCCGTACGCGCGGCG
>JACQGG010000075.1 GCA_016199665.1 Acidobacteriota bacterium
CGCGTTCATTCGCGTTCATTTGCGGCCCCCATTGCGTAGTTCTTCACCAATTCCCTGAGGGTACGCGGTAGAGAGTGTCCGAGTCGGCGAGGATCAAGTCTCCATTCGGTGTCGCCAGCACTCCGACCAGCATCGGGCTGCTGACCAACTGCTCGATGCGCCCGCCCGGATCGAACGCAAAAAGTCCGCGTCTTCCCTTGTAGCTTCCTGTAACCAGAAGGCGCCCGGCCGCATCGAACGCCATTCCCTGAGGCCGGCCGATCCCATGGAAAAAGACTTTCGGCGTCCGGTCGCGCCCTATCTCGTAGATATTGTCCTGTGTCGCAAGCGTGGGACCACTCACAAACAGCGTATCGTCACTTCTCATGGCAAGATGAAAAGCGGAAACACTGGGTTCGATTTCACAGAAGACCTCATCCTTTCCCGCGCGATCCAACTTGTGAATCACACCACCGCGATCTCCCACATACAGGTTTCCTTCCCGATCCAGGGCCAGGCCGCTGGCGATTCCCATGCTCTCGGAAAACTTTTCCAGGTTTCTCGCCATGTCGCATTTGTAGACGATGCCGGTATGCCGGCTCGAGATATAGAGCGTGTCGTCGGAACTGATCACAATCCCGGTTGCGTTCACAATATCTGTCAGAAAAGGCTCCTTGGCGCCCGACGCCGCCGACAGCATGTAAACCGAAAACGGGACGGCGGCGCCTCGCGGGCCGCTAAACGTCACGTAGATATTCCCCGCGCGGTCGGCAGCCGGATTGCCGACCGGGTTGACCTCGGTGGCGATGGGAGTCGCTGCATAGGCGCCGGCCTCAGATTTTCCGGCGCCTTCCCGGTCCAGCGTCACTTTGCACAAACCTGCAACCGCCGGAACACGCGCCAGAATTGAGTGGGAGGAGGCTCCGACAAACGGCGCGAGTTCCCCGTTGAAGAAAACGGCAGCGTTCCCGACGCTGTTCAGGCCCCTGACGGCAATTCGAACCAGTCCGCCCGGAAGGACCACCTTGGGTTCGACACGTTTGATCTCGGGGACCTTCATGATGGGCGATGATAGCACAGGTGGCGACACGTCCTGATTGACGCCACAAGACAGTCGGCCGGAACGCCGGGTTCAGCGTTCCCACGTTGAACGTTCAACGTGCCGACCCGACCCGCTCCAATGACCGGGACAGTCGACAAACTCACCGGTCGCGATGACTGAAACCTTAAACGCCGGTTGTTGGACCTGGAACGCTAAACTTTGAACCTTGAACCTTGGACCTCGGACCTTGCGGTAAACTCTCCGTCATGGCTGAGCAAGAAAACATCACGGTTCGCCGAGCCCGGGTCCACAATCTCAAAGGACTCTCCTGCCGCATCCCCATCAACCGCCTGACCGTGCTGACCGGGGTTTCCGGCTCCGGCAAATCCAGCCTGGCCTTTGACACACTCTATGCAGAGGGGCAGCGGCGCTACGTCGAGTCCCTGTCCGCCTACGCACGGCAGTTTCTGGAACGAATGGAAAAGCCGGATGTTGAAGAGGTCCTCGGCATCAGCCCGGCCATTGCCATCCGGCAAAAGAACACTTCCAGAAACCCCCGCAGCACGGTGGGCACCGTGACCGAGATATACGACTTCCTGCGCCTCCTATACGCTCGCGTCGGGCGCACGCTCTGCCGCAAGTGCGGCCAGCCGGTCAAGGTCGATTCCGTGGACAGCGTCGTGGAGACGCTGCTGCAGGCGGCGGGCAGCCGCGCCCACCTTCTGTTTCCGTTGCGTGGCAGTACCTTTGACCTTTACACCGACAACAGACAGGATACCGACGAGCGGCGCATTGCGCCGGTTCTTCTCGATAACCTGCGGAAGCAGGGGTTTCGACGCCTTTTCAAGAACGGTGTCGTCGTCGAAGTCGACTCCATCGATGCCGCCTCATTTTCCACCGGCTCGTACCGGGTGCTTGTCGACCGGCTCGAAATTCAACCCTCGGAAAGACAGCGTCTGACGGACTCGCTGGAACTCTGCTATCGCGAAGGCAACAGCCTGGCCGAAGCCTATCTGGGCGAGGGTGCGCCGCTGCCCCCCTCCCTTGAGGCGCGCGCCATAAGCCTGCCGGACTGGAAAGGCGTGCTGCTGCGCTTCAGCGGGCGTTTTGAGTGTTCCCAGTGCAGGATTCCCTACAAGCTGCCCGAACCGAAGCTCTTTTCATTCAATAATCCTTATGGCGCCTGTCCCGTTTGCCAGGGCTTCGGCAACACGATCAACCTGGACATGAGCCGGATCGTGCCCGACCCGTTGCGCTCTATCAACCAGGAGCCCATCGATCCGTGGCAAAAACCACGCTATCGCACCTTCCAAAAGAAGCTTCGGGATTTTGCCTTGAAAGAGGGCATTGACCCGAACGCCCCCTACTGCGACTTGCCGGAAAAGGCCAGGCGCCTGATCTTTGAGGGCCAGGGGAAGTTTCCGGGAATTCGAGGATTCTTCGATTACCTGGAGACCAAGAAATACAAGATCCATGTCCGCATCCTGATCAGCCGCTATCGCGGCTACACAATTTGTCCCGAGTGTAGCGGTGAACGACTGAGGCGCGAATCCCTGGATGTTCATCTGGGCGACAAGCGCATCACGCAAATTACCGCGCTGACCATTGGTGCGGCGGCCAACTTCTTTAAAAATCTGAAATTGACGCCCGCGGAAGGTGCAATCGCGGAACGACTGGTGCGCGAGATTCGCTCCAGGCTGGATTACCTGCTGCGAGTCGGCCTCGATTATCTGACGCTGGACCGTCTCGCCTCCACACTCAGCGGCGGCGAAGCACAGCGTATTCAACTGGCCACGGCACTCGGCTCGTCGCTGGTAGGGGCGCTTTACGTTCTGGACGAACCGAGCATCGGCCTGCATCCGCGCGACAGCCAGCGCCTTATTGAAATTCTCAAGAGCCTCAGAGACGGGGGCAACACGGTGCTGGTCGTGGAACATGATCGGGACATGATGCAGGCAGCGGACTATATTATTGACATGGGACCGGGCGCCGGGGAGTCGGGAGGCGAGGTGGTGCACGAAGGAGACTACGCGGGACTGCTGGCCAACCCCCGTTCTTTGACGGCCCGTTACCTGAAAGCTGATCTTAGAATCACAACGCCGGCATTCCGCCGCCCGACCGGCAGCCAGAAAATCGTCATCCGCGGAGCGCGGGCGCATAACCTGAAGGGCGTAGATGTGCACATTCCGCTCGATATGCTGGTCTGTATCAGCGGCGTCTCGGGAAGTGGAAAATCCACCCTGGTGCACGATGTACTGTATGCCGAGCTGAAAAGACAAAAAGGGGAGTGGAAGGAAGCCGTCGACAGCCATGATGGCCTGATCGGCTCCAGGCTAATCAGTGAAGTCCTGCTGGTGGACCAGTCGCCCATCGGCAAGACTCCGCGCTCCAATCCCATCACTTACATCAAGGCGTTTGACGACATTCGACACCTTTTCGCCTCCACCCGGGAGGCGGCGTCCCGCAATTTTACGGCCGGACATTTTTCGTTCAATGTCCCAGGCGGGCGGTGCGAAACCTGTGAAGGGTCTGGAACCGTCACGGTAGAAATGCAGTTTCTAGCCGATGTGGAACTGACCTGCGAAGAGTGCAAGGGGATGCGCTATAAGCCCTCCGTGCTGGAAGTCACTCACCGCGGCAGGAATATTCACGAGGTTCTGAACCTGACAGTCCGGGAGGCGATCGCCTTCTTTGCCGGCCACAGCCAGCTGGTCAAGAAGCTGAAAGTTCTGGACGAGGTGGGACTCGGATACCTGCGACTGGGCCAGTCTTCGACCACGCTCAGCGGGGGTGAGGCGCAGCGCATCAAGCTGGCTTCATTCCTGATCAAACAGACGTCACGGAGACCCCTGTTCATTTTCGACGAGCCGACCACCGGCCTTCACTTCGATGACATCAACAAATTGCTGAAGGCATTCGATCGGCTGCTGGAGGAAGGGGCCTCAATCGTGGTCGTCGAGCACAACCTGGACGTCCTCAAGTGCGCCGACTGGATCATTGATCTCGGCCCGGAGGGCGGCGAGCGCGGAGGAGAGATTGTGGCGGAAGGCCGGCCCGAGGATGTCATTGAAAACCCCCGGTCCTATACGGGACACTACCTGAGGCGCTTTCTAAACGGGGCAGATCCCTGATTTTTAGAACCGTCGGGGCCCGGCCGGCATCAAACAAAAGGACAAGTGCGCGGGGAACATGCAACTTTCACCGGATATGCAACTTTGCTTAGAAACCG
>JACQGG010000078.1 GCA_016199665.1 Acidobacteriota bacterium
CGGCGGAGTCACCGTCACCTATACCTACGACAGATCCGGCAATCTGCTCAATCAGGTGACCGCAAATCCCGTCGGGTTTTCCTTCCCTTTCTATCAGGCAGCCGCGGGCGTTTTCAGCGGTTTTGCCGTCTCCAACTTCTCCGACCGGAGCGCAGCGCTCAGCTTTACCGCCTTCAGCCCGAACGGACAGAATCTGCCGTTCACGCGCAATCCCTTTAACTTCACGTTGGATGCAGGGAGGCAGCTTTCGCAGCTCGGCCATGAAATCTTCAGCGTTGACGCCTCCACAACGCAAAACGGCTGGGTTCGACTCTCCACTGACAACGCAGACATCGGCAGTTTTTTCCTGACGGGAACGGGACTGCAGCTGGATGGTTCAGTGGCCTTGACGCAGCAGTCCAGGAAACTCTACTTTACGCGCGTCTTTGAAGGGGCAACCGCCTTTCGCGGGAAGCCCGCCACGACGTTCATCAGCCTCGCCAATCCGAACGATCAAGCGATCGTGGTGCGATTTACTCTGTTGGGTCCGTTGCCCGGGCCGTCGCTGGGATCGGTCACCTTGAACATTCCGGCCAAGGGCTTCCTGCTGCGAACCGTGGGGCAGTTTGTCGGGCAGCCGAATCTCTCGGTCTCCAACGGCTATGTCCAGGCGGAAGTCACCGAAGGCAATGGGGCGGTCGGCTTTGAGTTGCTGCAGATGAGCAGTCAGACGACCGTCATGGGCTTGAATGCGTCTTTTGGCAACAGCGCCAATCAGTCATTCTCGGCGCAGTTGGCGACCGGCGCTGTTTTCTTTACGGATCTCAAGCTGGTGAATACGAGCGCGCAGCCGCGGGCGGTGACGGCGCGCGCGGTGGCGGAGGATGGAAGCGTGCTGGGCACGCCCGCGACACTCAACCTGGCCTCGGGTGAAGCGCTGCAGAGAGACGCGGCAGAGCTTTTTGACTTGGGCGCCGCCTCCGTTGCGGGGTCGATTCGTGTGGAAGCCGACGGGCCCGGCGTGATCGGCGACATTATTTTCGGCGATCCTTCGAACCTGAATTATGCCGCCGCCGTTCCCCTCCAGGCTCAAACATTCACTAAGGCGGTCTTCAGCCAGGTGGCGAACACGGCCGATATTTTCACCGGACTCGCGTTGTACAATCCGGGAACCTCGCCGTCCATTGTGACCCTTGAAGTCTTCTCGGCTCAGTCCACGCTCACGGGTTCGGTGGGTTTGATTATTGATGGGGGCAAGAGGTTGTCCAAGCTGGTGGGTGAGCTGATGCCTTCGACCGTTCCACAATCGGGTGGCTACATCATCATTCGCTCCACGCAGCCCATCATCGCGCAGCAGCTTTTCGGAGACTCGGGTCTGAATTTTCTGTCGTCGGTGCCGCCCACGCTTGTGCAATAAGCTGCAGAAAGCCGCAGACGGCCATTTTTTTCGCAGGAGCGCCGTCGTCCGGGTCGCATCCGGCCGGCCAATTCAGGGGTTGGCTCTTCGGTGCAACTGGACGTGGCGGAACATGCCTTCGATGTTCAAAGGCAGGAACTCCTTGTACTGGCCCCAACTGCTGTACTTTTCCATCTTGACCAGCGCCTTAATCTCCTCCAGAGACTTCTTCTCCCGCGCATAACGCAGCACCTGATCGCGCAGTTCCTCCAGGTAGCGCCGAAACAGCGCCACATGGTCCTTGCGCCCGGTGGACATCCCGTGTCCCAGCACCAGCGTGTCGAAATCGAGTGCCTCCACCCGTTTTAGGGATTCAATCCAGTCTTCAACATAGGCGTCCGGGAAATCCTGGTAAGGCAGCGTTTCGATGGCAATGAAGTCAACGGCGAACAGGACCCGCTCGGCCGGGAACAGCAGCACGATCATGTTGTCGGAGTGATTCTTGCCCAGGTGGATGAGTTGGACTTCTTTGCCGCCCAGTTCAATGTTGAGCCGGTCGGAAAAAACGATTTGAGGGGTGGCCGTGGGGCGCTTCTCGCCCAGAATTGCAGCCTTGGCATTCTCATGGGCGACGACCAGAGCCGTGTCTGCAAAAACCTGGCCGCCGGAAATGTGGTCGTCATGGTCGTGGCTGTAGATGAGGTACTTGACAGGGCGTGAAAATCGCTTCGCCAGCTCTTCCTTCAACCACTGGGCGGCCTCCGGATTGATCGGATCGCCAACGATAATTCCGGCGGGAGTCACCATAAACACAGAGAAGTGAAAGAGGTTGCGAAATCGATAGACATCTCCGCTAACGCGGGTGATCTCGCGGGCTGGCGGCTGCTGGCCGAAAGCGGTCCAGGAAGGCAATGCAAGAAATGCGAACGCGGCGGCGATGAGAGCAAACTTTCTAGACATCACGGTCTCTCCTCCATAGCTTCACAAAGCGAAAAAAGTTGGAATCAACTGACAGTCTTCCAAGCTTAAGATTCTACCTGCAGGATTGCGAAATTTGAAGCCGAGTTTCGGATCTGAGCCTTGCAGGCGCAAGGGCTCAATTTGGGCCGTCGCGGCGCCGCTGGACGCATTGCCGATTTCTTCGGTAGTATGAGAAGAGCGTTGTCGGATTGCACGGTGGCTGTTGCGCCCGGCGGCGCCCTTTCCGGTCGGTCCGGTTGTTGCTTCTTGGATTCGCTGCTGGGGGCAGCTTGCTTTACACGAGAGTAATCCGCCCGTTGCTCTTCACTCTGGATCCAGAGCTGTCGCATCGAAGCGCCATTCGATTTGGCCGCTGGCTCAGCGGGCTTTCTGTAGCCCATGGTTTGTTGCGGCGGGCGTATGACATCCAGTTTCAGGAATTGTCCGTCGAGGCATTTGGCTTGGGCTTTAGAAATCCAGTGGGCCTGGCCGCGGGGTTTGACAAGCACGGCGAAATCTGCGCTCTGATGCCGCGTCTGGGGTTCGGGCATGTGGAAGTCGGATCGGTGAGCCTGCGGCCCTGGCCGGGCAATCCTTCTCCCACGCTTTTGCGGCTACCCAGGGACCATGGGTTGATCAACCGTCTGGGCCTCAATAGTGAAGGGTCCGAAGTGGTGCAGGCGCGCCTTCAGAACATGAAGTTTGAGATCCCGACTGGTGTCAGCCTGGTGAAGACCGCCGACCCGGCAATCAGCGGCGGAGAAGCCATCGAGGACTATCTAGAGAATTTTGCGAGATTCTACGACCGGGCCGACTTTATCACCTTGAACCTGAGTTGTCCCAATACGGTGGATGGCAGGACTTTCGAAGACCCGCAGGCCCTGGAGCCGTTTCTCAATGCGCTCCGGCTGGAGGAAGTGAAGCTGAAGGCCGGCTCCAGGGCAAAGCCCGTTCTGATCAAGCTGTCCCCTGACCTGGATGATGAAACGCTGGACCGGGTTCTGGCGCTCGCAGAAAGGAGTGGAATCAGCGGCTACGTGATCGCCAATACCACGGCCAGACGTGAGGACTTGAAAACGCCCGCTCCCGTCCTTGCAGGCTTTGGAACCGGGGGTCTCAGCGGCCTTCCTTTGACTCGATACGCGCGCGCCATGGTCAGGAAAGTCTGGACCAGAACCCGCGGCCGGCGCCCCATCATAGCCTGCGGCGGCATAGGGTGCGATCCCCGAAGGCATCCAGCCGAAGCGGTTTGGGAGTACCTGACGCTGGGAGCAACGCTGGTCCAGCTTCACACCGGCTTGATCTATTGCGGTCCTTCGATTGTCAGGCTTATCAACGAGGAACTGGTGCGAATTCTCCGCAGGAACGGGTTCTCGAGTCTTGCAGAATTCTTTCAGAAAAGGAAAGAACAATTGACACAGTCTGAGGGGGGGGGCTGACACGTGTCGCGTCCAACAAAGGGTTGCGTATTTGCGCGACGCGACATTGGACCAAGTTCGTCAGCGAGCCGCGCGCGTCAGCAAGCGGCGCGCTAACTCATTGATTCCGCGCCGCTCCCTGGCGGTCGCGGTTCGGTGACGAACTTGGCCTAGCCGCCGGCACTTTCCAGGTAAGCCAGAGTCTCCCGGTACTGCTCTTCCGTGATCAGCCGGCTGGACCGGTAGCCGTCCAAGAGATCAACCAGGCGGTAAGCAAAAACGCACGGGTATCCCTGCTTGTTCAGCTCCTCCACGCCGCCTTGCTGCCGGTCAATCAGGACGATGACCGAAGAGACCTTTAAGCCGTTTTCCTCCAGCGACCTGATGGCCTCCAGCTTGCTGTGAGACCGGGTGATGAGGTCATCCACCAGCAGGCACTTTTGGCCGGGATGCCAGGCACCATCGATGCGGGTGGTCATGCCGTGGGTTCGAGCATCGAGTCGGGGGGAAACCATGGGAAGGTTGAGATGGGAACACATCAGCGTCGCAATCGGAGTACTTGCCGTCGGGACATCCGCGATGACATCGAAATCCAGACCCGAAGCAAGGGCCAGATACAGGTCGACGGTTTCCTTCAAGACCTGCGGGTAGGAGCGGATAATGCGTAAATTGACGTAGATGGGCGAGAGGGGCGCATCCGGCTGGCTCTCATGGAGCTTGAGCCGAAATAACGGAGGGCCAAACTTGACCGCGCCAATCTGAAAAAGATCCAGCGCAACCTTGTCTTTAAGTTCACCCAGTTTCACGCGTGTCACACAAGGCCCCCAGACTCGCTGCCATCGGCTATCACCGGAATCGCACGCATTCTACACCATCCCCCGTTCCGATCCCCGAGAACAGGCTTGCATTTCTGGTCGCAGCGCCGGCTGAATGGAAAGCGCCGGCGGGTCAGCTCGTGGCATTATGAACAGATCACTTAGCCACTGGAAACCGGATTCGCTTCCAGATGCTGAGCACGAATAGGAAGATGCCGAACATCTGCAGCAGGGAAGAAGCCACCAGCAGGCGGGCGGCGGACTCGGCTCCTGAAAACGGCTCGAAAATGACGCGCAGGATCAAGCCTGCGTTCAGCAGGAAATAATTGGCCCAGGCCAGCCGGTCGCGCGCGACGTCCCGGAGCGCTTGTCCGGCGGGGCGCGGGAACATCCAGTACGCCACGCCCATGATCATCATCATGATGAATCCGACACTGATCATGTGATTGTGCACGGTGATGAATTCATGCGAAACTTCGATCTGAAACCATCCTTTATTGATCAGCAGGAATCCTCCCAGTGCGGTACCCAGCAAGAGATAGGTCACTGCCGTTTTGATGAACAGCCTGTGCAATGTCAGCACGTTGTCCTCCTTGCATCGACGTTGAACGCTGGAGGTCGAACGTTCAACCTCCAATATTGAGCCTTGAACCTCAGGCGCACCTCGATCGCCAAACCCTCATCTGAAGCGTCCGGCTCACCAACCGTGGGCGGCCGTGGATGAGGAGTGAACGCTTCTGATTCATGAAAAGAAATGAAAAGGAAGAGTCATTCGTCCAGCAATGCCAGGAACTCCTTGATGATGCGCGCCGTCAGTCCCCAGACCACCTCCCCGGCATAATCGTAGAAATAAAGTGGAGACGGCTGGTGGTGCCATATCACAAGTTCACTCCTGGGTTTGGTTCGCCGGAAGAACTCCAGCGGGACATTTAGGACTTTCTCCACTTCGCGAGGGTTCGGTGACAGGCGGGCGCCCGCCTCAATGAATCCTACAAATGGAGTCACCAGCACGTCCGTGACCGCGAGGTAATCGTGAAATTGACCGAGAACTTCAATTTGGGTGGGCGGGATCCCCAGCTCTTCCTGGGTTTCCCGAAGAGCGGTGAAGCCGAGGGATACATCTGCAACATCAAACATGCCGCCGGGAAAAGAAACCTGCCCTTTGTGAGTGGCCACGTGATGGGTGCGCAAAGTCAAGAGAAAATGAGGCTGGCGATGCTGTTCCACAATCGGGACCAGGATTGCCGCACGCGGCCTGCCCTGCTGCTGAAGAACGCGAATCGGGCAGGCGGCAAGGGTTTGCTGGATTCGCTTTTTGAAACCCTCCATCATGCTACCGGAATGGATCGACCGCGCGCACCGGTCCGTACATTCGATCATGCTGAAAATCTTCCGAAAGAAGCTCGGCAAGGCCGTAGTAGTCCGCGTAAGCCCAGACATGCGCATCGAACCAGGAAAGCTGGTAAGCGGCGGCGCCGCGAAGGGCGTTGCGTAGGATCGCCTCGTTCGGATACAGGACAGGAAACTGCGCCAGGAGTTCTTCCGCTTCCCGGCGGGCCTCTTCCGGCGTCAGCAGAGATCGACCGCCCGGCAGTGGCCGCCTAACAGCGGCGACAAACTCCACAATGGCTTGGTGCGGAACGCGAAGCCTCTCTTCGGCGATGCCGCGGCGCAGGAGGTTGGTGGCAATGCGCTGCTTGCGCGGAAACCGTGGATCAAACCGGTACACGAGGACGTTGGTGTCAACGAGAGCGGCCACGCGAATAGAGATCCTCCCGCCTCCAGCCGCGATCCGATGACCTGACCCGTGCCCCAGAGCGCTGCCTGAGAGCCTGACGCGCGGTTGCCTGATCGAAGAAGTGAAGCCGGGTCGCGGTGTCGGGAGCGACCCTCTTCGATCCGGGCGGGACCACTCTGATCACTTCGCCTGCGGCGATCCAGTCAATCTCATCCCCCGGACGGATTCCGTAATTACTGGCGATGGCTTTGGGCACAGTAACCTGAAACTTGCTGGTGACCTTTGCCATATTCCTTACTTTAGCAAGGATAGTCTCCTTGTTCAAGGGCGCCACATTCGCGCCCGCGCATTGTTTTCACCTCGCCTTGGGATGCGCCTTGCGATACACGGCCTGGAGCTGTTCCATCGAGACGTGCGTGTATCTCTGCGTGGTGGCCAGGCTGGCGTGTCCCAGCAGTTCCTGGATGACCCTCAGATCGGCGCCCGCGCTGAGCAGGTGCGTGGCGAACGAATGGCGCAGCGCGTGGGGGGAGACCTTCAGGCGGAGCGCTGTCTGCCGGATATACTTGTCAACCAGGCGGCCGACGGAGCGGGAACTCAGGCGCGTTCCGTTCTTGTTGACAAACAGCGCTGCAGACGGCAGCTTTCCGGGAGCGATTTGGGAGCGCACGCCCCCGTAGCTCCGCAAAGCCGCTTTCGCCTTGCTCCCAAATGGAATGATGCGTTCTTTGCGCCCCTTGCCGATGACGCGAACAAATCGCTCGTCCCAATGCACATCATCGTGGCTCAAAGCCGTTAACTCGGAGACGCGCATTCCGGTCGCGTAGAGCAGCTCCAGGATGGCGCGGTCCCTGAGCGCCAACGGGGAGTCGCCGGCGGGCGCCTCGATCAGAGCCGTAATCTCCTCCGGCTGCAGCACCCGCGGCACCCGTATTTCCTTGCGCGGGGTTGAGACCAGCTTGGCGGGGTTCGACGCAATATAGCGTTCCTGGTGAAGGAACTTGAAAAAGGAGCGGATAGTTGCGACTTTTCGTCCCGCGGTCGACTTCTTGCGCTCCTGCGAATGCAGCATTCCGAGGAAATCCCGAATGGCGATGTGGTCGACCTCGTTGGGCTCAACGTGGCTGGCGTGCCGCTGGGCGCATAGAAAATCGCAGAACTGCCGCAGGTCACTTTGATAGGCCCGCAGTGTTTGCGGTGAGTACCCTTTCTCGTTTTCCAGGTACTTCAAAAAGAGGCGTGTCAACGCGATCATGACTGTCAGGCTCCGGTCGCGGATCGCCAATCCATCCGCTGCGACTCATTCTGCAAGAATCCTTCCATGGCTTCACGCGCCATCTTAATCTGACGCTCCCTCCTGTGCCCCCTGGCGCCGGTCAAGTCGGCTTTGGGAAGCAATCCGAAGTTGATATTCATCGGTTGAAAATGCTCCGGCTCTGCTTCGGTTATGTAGAAAAGCAGGCTGCCGATCGCCGTGTTCCTGGGCCATGGCAGCGCCGGGTCACCGCGCATCAACCGGAGCACATTCCAGGCGGCCACAAGTCCGGTGGCGATAGACTCGACGTATCCTTCCACGCCGCAAATCTGGCCGGCAAAGTAGAGGCCGGCCCGCTTTTTCAACTGCAACGCGCCATTGAGCAGTCGGGGAGCATTGAGGAAGGTGTTGCGGTGGATCTGGCCCAGACGAATAAACTCGGCCTGCTCCAGACCGGGGATCAAGCGAAGAACGCGCTGCTGCTCTCCGTAGCGAAGATGATTCTGAAACCCGACCATGTTATAAGCGTCTGCAATCAGGTTTTCCTGACGCAGCTGCACCACGGCGTACGGGGTTTTTCCCGTGCGTGGATCCTTCAGCCCTACCGGCTTCATTGGCCCAAAGCGCAGGGTGTCCAGCCCGCGCCGCGCCAGTTCCTCCACCGGCAGACAGGACTCAAAGTAGATCGCCTGCTCAAATTCCTTCATGGGGACCGACTCAGCCCGGATAAGCTCGCTGTAAAATCGATGGTACTCCTCCGGTGTCATGGGACAGTTGACGTAGTCGCCGTCTTGGGCGCGCTGCCCGCCGTTCTCTGCCCCTTGGGGTAGTTGCTCGCGACCGTATCGGGAATGTCGAAACACCTTGCTCCAGTCAATGGAGTCTGCATCAACGATGGGGCTGATCGCGTCGTAGAAGTAAAGCGCCTGCTCTCCAGTCAGACCCTGAATGAAGCAGGAAAGTCCCGGAGAGGTCAGCGGGCCGGTGGCGATGATTGCGATCTGGTCGGTTGGAAGCGCCACCACTTCGGACCGGTCAAGCGTGATGCGGGGGTGCTCCAAAATAGCATCCGTGACAGCCTGGCTGAACCTTTCACGATCCACCGCCAGCGCGGCGCCGGCCGGAACGCGCGCCTGGTCCGCGACGGAAAGCAGCAGTGACTTGCACCGCCGGAGCTCCCACTTCAACTGGTGCGGCGCGCTGCCGTCCATGTCTGACTTCAACGAGTTGCTGCAGACCAGTTCTCCAAGGCGGTCGCTCTGATGGGCCGGCGTGCTCACTGCCGGGCGCATCTCAAAAAGACGCACCGGAGCGCCGCCTTCGGCCATTTGCCAGGCGGCTTCCGAACCGCTTAATCCTCCTCCAATGACCCAAATTTCACTCAAATCGGACCCCGCTTCCGGTGGTCATTGGCAGCCTGGCGACTGACAGCTATCACCTATCAGCTATCGGCTATCAACTGTCAGCTGTCAGCCGCCAGTTGTCCGTTGTCAGTTGTCCGTTGTCAGTTGTCAGCAACGCCCCTCAAAACTCCAGATCGTATGCCTTGAGTTTCTTGTATAAATTGCTGCGTTCCACCTTAATCGCCTCCGCTGTCTTGCTCACATTCCCCTTGTTTTCGATCAGCTTGCGCAGGATGAATTCCTTCTCAAACTGCTCGCGCGCCTGTTGGAGCGTGGGGTATTCTTCGGGGCTGCCCGAAAGGCTGGTTGTTTCCAGGATGCTGGTTGGAAGGGCATAGATGTCGATGCGGGGGCCGGGCACCATGATCACCAGGCGCTCGACCACATTCTTCAGCTCCCGAACGTTGCCGGGCCAGGGGTAGCGCTGAAGTTTCTCCATCACGTCGGGGGTAATTTCCTTCGGTTTCTTCCCATAGCTGGTGGAGAATCGCGCAAGAAAATAGTCCACCAGCCGGGGAACATCCTCTCTGCGCTCTCGCAACGGCGGTACCTGGAATGGGATGACATTCAACCGATAGTAAAGATCCTCGCGGAAGTTTCCCCGCTCGATCTCCAGCTCCAGACTCTTGTTGGTGGCGGCGACGACCCTGACATCGATCTCTACATCCTCAGTGTCACCCACCATGTGAAATCGCTGTTCCTCCAGCACTCGCAGCACCTTGGACTGCGTGCGCAGGCTCATGTCCCCCACTTCGTCCAGGAACAGTGTTCCGCCATCGGCAAGCCGAAACTTCCCCTGTCTTCTCTCGGTGGCGCCCGTGAAAGCCCCTTTGACATGGCCAAACAACTCGCTCTCGATCAGGTCTTCTGGAATGGCGGCGCAGTTGACCTCAACAAACGGCCGGGTGGCGCGGAGACTCTGCCGATGAATCTGCTTTGCAACCAATTCCTTGCCGGTGCCGTTCTCGCCGTAGATCAGGATGCGGCCATTGGTGGGGGCGGCATAGGAGATCTGCTGACGCAGCGCCCGCATGGGAACAGAATTGCCGATCATGACCGCCTCGGCAAAAAGCTGGTTGCGCAGGTTTTCGTTTTCCTCTTGTAATTTCTTCTGTCTGAGGGCGTTGTTCACCACCAGCAGCGTCTTGTCGATCGAAAGCGGCTTTTCCAGGAAATCGAAGGCTCCCAACTTGGTGGCCCGCACCGCGGTTTCAATGGTCCCGTGGCCGGAAATGATCACCACACTGCAGCTCTTTCCCAGACTCTGAACCGCCTCCAGCGTTTCCAGGCCGTCCATCTCAGGCAGCCAGATATCCAGGAGGACGACGTCGAACTCCTTTTCGACAAGGCGTCCCAGACACTCCTCGCCGCTGCCGACCGTTTCCACGCGAAATCCTTCATCTTGGAGAATGGCGCTAAGCGACGTCTGAACCCCTTTTTCGTCGTCTACCACCAAAATGCTTGCCTTGGACACGTGCGTTGTTCCTCCTGTTCAGCGATCGGCAGTCAGCGACCGGCAGTCAGCGACAGCCTTCTGCCTTCCGCCTTCTGCCTTCCGCCTTCCGCCTTCTGCCTTCCGCCTCAACTCATGAGCGGGCAGCCTATACCGCCCGCCGCAGCCGACTGCAGCGCTCACGAAACCACCGCCGGGCCGATCCGCTCCCAATCCGCGATCGCAGGGAGTTCGATGACGAAGCGGGCCCCGCGCGGCGCATTTGCTTCCGCGCGAATATTGCCGTGATGCTCCGAGATGATCTGGCGCACGATCGCCAGACCCAGTCCAGTGCCTTGTTTCTTAGTGGAGAAGTACGGCAAGAACAGCTTTTCGTAATCCGCTGGCGAAATTCCCGGCCCGGAATCGATCACTTCAATCTGAATCGCGTCCCGGTCCTTGTACACCGCGGTCTTGATTTCGATCTTCTTCTCTCCGTTGGCTCCGTCCATGGCTTCCAAAGCGTTGTCAATCAAGTTGGCAAAGACCCGCTTCATCTGTTGGGGATCGACAGCGGTCTCTGGCATATCGGCAGCATAGCGACGGTCGATCTTAAGCTCGCCGAAACGCCCTTCGTACAGGGTGACGGTCTCGTCGATGACCCGGTGAATGTTGATCGGAACCGGATGGCTGAGCGGCAGCCGCGCAAACCGCGAAAACTCATCCACCATTTCCTTCAGGACATGACTTTCATGTTGAATAATCCGCGTCGACTCCTCCATCACTCCGGCAAACTCAGCGCCCGACGGGTCAGCCAGGACAAAAGAGGGATGAAGCTTTCGGAACTTTTTGAGGAGTCGCTCCGCGGTCAGTTGAATCGGAGTGAGCGGATTCTTGATCTCATGAGCCAAGCGGCGCGCCACCTCCTGCCAGGCGGCGAACTTTTGCGCCTGAATCAGTTCTGTGAGGTCGTCGAGCACGACCAGATAACTGATCCTGCCGCTGGCGGGATCCAGGTTGGAGGTGGCGGTGACGGCGACGTGAAGCGGCGACAGATGATGAAACAGCGACAGCTCGCACCGGTGGGCGCCGAACGAGCGCGCCTGCTTCAGAAGAGACTCCACCTGCCGGCGCTCCTCTCCGGGGATGAGATCGGCCAGTTGCCTCCCCGACAGAGAGCGTTCATCGCGATTGAACATTTTCCCCGCCGCCTTGTTGGCGGTTTGAATCCTGAATCCTTCATCCAGAGACAGCACCGCTGTTCCGATGTTCTGCAAGATGGTCTCAATGAGGTTGCGCCGAGCTTCCAGTTGTGCGTTCACTTTCCGCAATGACTCGCTGGAGCTCTCAATTTCCCTTCGATTCGCCTCCAACTGCGCCGTCATTTCGTTGAAGGAATTCACCAGCACTTCAAGCTCATCGGTCGCGGCGCAATGAATCCGGTACGCCAGGTTGCCCGAGGCAACCCGGCGCGAGCCTTCCGCGAGCGCCTCAATGGGAACGCTGACCTTTCTCGCCGTGTACAGGCCAAACCAGGTAAATCCGCACATCACGATCAGGGTCGTCAACCCCAGCAGAATGAAATAGTTCTCCTTCAACGCCTGCAGATTGCCGCTGGTCTGTCGCGAAAGGGCTTCTGCTTCCCGGACCTCCGCAATGCGAAATGCGATGGACTTGGGCGTACTTGACAGCGCGGCGAGAACGCCGTCCCGCACAGGCAGGACGGTAACGAAGCCTTCTGCAACGGGGCTGGCGGGCTCGCGGTAGCGGATCAATGCCGGCTGCCGGCTGGCCAGCGACCGGTTCCAGGTCTCCGGGTCGAGGGAGCGACTGAAAGAACCCGCTGAAAACGTATTGCCTCGCTCCTTCCAGTAGACGAAATCGAAATTTCCAGCGAGCAGCGTCTCGCGCAGCAAGGGCAGGGGCTGCAGCGGCTCGGTGTCGAGCCGATCGCGCAGCCGCTCCAGCAGCAGCTGGTTTTTCGCGCTCAGCTCCCGGTAGTAGCTCTCCGCGACCGCCTCGGAAGCGGCGAGGATCTGCTCTCCCGGAGCATTGAACCATTGTGTCAGCGTGCGGTTGATCAATCCAAAGGCGATCAGGAACAGGAGCATCGAAGGAAGCAGCGAGAGAACGATCAGGACGGTCACCAGTTTGATCTTGATCTTTGAGCCGATGCGCTCGTGCCGGTATTCAAAGAAGAGCTTGATCAGGTTTCGCAGCAGGAAGAAGCTGAGGGCGATGACAATCAGGAAATCGAGAGCCCAGACCGCCGCCCAAAGGTTGAAGTTGGAGATAAAGCGGGGATTTCCCACCGACGAGGGATTCAAGAAGATCTGGCTAAGTAAGAACAGCAGCAGGCAGACGGCCAAGACCCCTGTCAGCCAGTAAATTTGCCGCCGGATAGAGCTTTTCTCTTCCATCGCTGAACCTTATTTTAGCCGAGGCCGGGCCGCGAGGCTACGGACAACCTCTGTGTCGGGGTCGGGGGTCGGGGATC
>JACQGG010000086.1 GCA_016199665.1 Acidobacteriota bacterium
CGGGAGACGAAGCTTATCAGCGCGCGTTTGACTTGGCGATTCGGCGGGATCATCCTGAGATTGCCGGGGAGGCGTATGAGAATCTGCTTTGCATTTATCCGGCCGAGTCAGAGCTTCATCTGAAGATGGGAGAAGCCTGGCTGCGCTGGAACCGGCCGGAGCGGGCGGTGGCGCCCCTGAAGCGCGCCGCTCAAGGGGTCACCGGCGACGTTGCCCAAGCAAACTACCTGCTGGGACGCGCCTACTGGACCACGGGAAGACCGGATCTGGCGCGGCGGGCACTGCTGGTTGCGCTGGACATTGCGCCGAGCTTTGAGAAGGCGCAGCAGTTGCTGTTACAGATTGCCGAAGAGCGGAAGTGAGTCAGAAGTGCGGAATGCGGAGTGCGGGATGCCGGAATGCGGAGTGCGGAGTGCGGGATGCGGAGTGCGGGATGCGGAATGCCGATCTGCTTCGATAATTGAGAGGAGCTAGGGAATGACCGATAAAGACACCGCCCAATTTGTGGAACAGACGCATCAGACTTGTGAACGTGTTCGTCTGGAAGTCGGCAAGACCATCGTGGGTCAGGACGAAGTGGTGGAAAAAGTGCTGATTACCCTGCTTGCCGGCGGCCATTCGATCATCACCGGCCTGCCTGGGCTCGCCAAGACACTGCTGATCCAGACTTTGGGTCAAACGCTGGGCCTGAAGTTTCATCGCATTCAGTTCACTCCCGACCTGATGCCGGCCGACATCACCGGCACGGATATTCTGGAGGAAGACCATCAGACCGGCCGGCGGCAGATGCGCTTTGTCCCCGGCCCTGTCTTCACCAATCTATTGCTGGCAGACGAAATTAACCGCACTCCGCCGAAAACGCAGGCAGCGCTGTTGGAGGCGATGCAGGAGAGGAACGTCACGGTCCGAGGCCAGACCTATTCGCTCGAACCGCCTTTCTTTGTGCTGGCCACGCAGAATCCGATCGAGCTGGAGGGGACATATCCGCTGCCGGAGGCGCAACTGGACCGGTTTATGTTCAACATCCTGATCGATTACCCGACCGAGGCGGATGAGATCGACGTCGTGAAGAATACGACGGCCTTGCCGCAGGCGCCGCCGCAGCAGGTGGTGAGCCGCGAGGATCTGCTGCGGATTCAAAATCTTGTCAGGATGGTCCCCGTGGCCGACGATGTGGTGGCTTATGCAGTGCAGTTCGTCCGAAAGACGCGGCCGGCCGATGGGGCCCCCGATTTTGTCAAGCGTTGGGTCAATTATGGCGCCAGCCCCCGTGCCGCCCAGTTTCTTATCCTGGGTGGCAAGGCGCGCGCCCTGCTCCGCGGCCGCTATAATGTCGCCATTGAAGACATTCGGGTGCTGGCCCCGCCGGTTCTGCGGCACCGCATCCTGCTGAATTTTCACGCCGAGTCAGAGCAGGTCTCCACCGATAATGTTGTTGAAAAGCTGCTGCAGAACGTTCACCAGGTGCAGTCCGGGCTGGCTTGATCTGCGAATGCCGAATGCGGAATGCCGGATATCAACCGGGGTGGGGCAATAAGGGAGTTGGCTGGGATGCAAATAAAATTCGGGAGAAAAAATCGAAAGTCGGAGGCGTCCAGTGCAAGACCTGCCTCTGCGGGGGTGGAATCTGTGGGGCGCCGGTCTGTTCCCGGCCCGCCGTCGCCAGGCCGGCAATCGTTCATTGATCCCCTCGTGCTGCAGAAGCTTTCCTCCCTGCAGTTGGTGGCCAAGGTGGTGGTCCAGGGGTTCGTCTCAGGACTGCACCGCTCTCCCTACCATGGATTCAGCGTGGATTTCGCCGAGTATCGCGAGTACAACGAGGGTGATGATCTGCGCAACATTGACTGGAATGTATTTGCGCGCACGGACCGCTACTACATCAAGAAATACCAGGGAGAGACCAACACGGCGCTGCACTTTCTTCTGGATGTCAGCGGCTCGATGCACTACGGTTCCGGAAACGTGCACAAGTTGGACTATGCTCGCTTTCTTGTCGCGTCGCTGGGCTACTTCGCCTATCGCCAAAAGGATGCGATCGGTCTTTATCTGTTTGACGACGCCATGCGCGAGTTCCTCCCTCCCCGGCTGCGGCGGACGCACATGAACCGGTTCTTGACGACGCTGGAGCGGGTCTCTCACAGCGGGTCCACAGGCTGGCAGCAGCCGCTGGAGAAGATCGCGCAACTGGTGACGCGCCGTGGCATCGTGCTCATAGTTTCCGATTTCTACAGCGATCTTGAAGACCTTTTCCGGGGAATCCGCGTGCTGCAGAGCCGCGGCCACGACGCCATTCTCTTTCAGATTCTGGATCCCTACGAGCTGGAATTTCCGTTTGACGGCCTGACTCTGCTGGAAGACGTCGAGACCAGAGACAGAGTCATGGTGGCGCCGCAGGCATCCCGCAGACATTATCTGGAGGCGTTTACCCGCCATCAGGAAACGCTGCGCAGCGAGGCCGCCGCCTCGGGCGCTGACTGGATGCTGTTGCGCACCGACCGTCCCCTGGACGAGGCGCTGCTGCACTATCTGACGGTGCGGCACAGGAGGCGGTAGTCATGCAATTTCTTACTCCGTTTTTTCTGGCCGGGCTGGCTGCGATGGCCGTGCCGCTCTGGTTTCACTTGATTCGAAAGGAGCAGTCCACTCACGTTCCTTTCAGTTCTCTTCGTTATGTGCCACCGCGGGAATTGGAACTGGTGCGGCGGCATCGTCTGCGACAATGGCCTCTGTTCCTGCTGCGACTGCTGCTGGTCGTGCTGGCGGTGCTCGCGCTGGCCCGCCCGTACTCAAAGAACTTTTCCCGTGGCTGGGCGTCGTCGGCTTCGCTGGCTCGTGTCGTGCTGGTCGACAATTCACTCAGCATGCGGGCCGCTGGCCGCTGGAAAACCGCCCAGGAGGCGGCCGAGCGCGAGATTGCGTCGGCTCCACCCGGGAGCGAGATTACCTTGGCGCTGGTTTCAGATCGCGTTGATGTCTTGAGTGAGCCGGGAGAGCCGGCCGGCCGGCTGGTTGCCAAGCTGAAGCAGTCCCCGGCTACTTATCGAGCCACCCGGCTGGACCAGGGAATCCAGGTGGCGGGCGACATGCTGAAACAGTCGCGCATGGGAACCAGGGAGATCGTGCTGGTGTCTGATTTTCAGAAGAATGGACTGCATTTGTCGTCGTGGAACATCCCGGAAGGAGTAGGGTTGCGCACGTTTGCCGTCCCTCCAGCGCCGTCAAATTTGTCCATCGAGGATGTCCAGGTTCCTGTCTTGTTTGAAAATACGCAGCCGGCAGACATTGTGGTGCGCGTCCAGAATCGGGGCGCCGGGGAAGCGAACGATATCCCGGTGGAATTGAGGGTTCAGGATCAAGCGGTGGAAACGAAGCGGGTCAATATTGGGCCGAAGAGCTCCGCCTTGGTTCCTTTCAGGGCGCCGGACTTGAAAGGGGAGGCGATCATGCGGCTGGCCGCCTACCTGGACGGGAATGATTCTCTCCCTGAGGACAACTGGTTTTTCTTTAGCATGCGCAGGTTGCATAGAATCCCGATTGTGCTGTCGGCCGCCGGTCCCGCGTTGCTGTTCTTGAAGGAGGCGATCAATTCTTCGAATGCAGCCTGGGAACTCAACAGTGGTTTGAATGCGGAATCATTAAGGAAAGCGCGCGTGCTGGTCCTGCACGACCCGGAAGAGATTCCCGCCTATGTGACTCCCTGGGTTCAGGATGGAGGCGGGCTGCTCCTCTTCTGGGGAGCCCGCGCAGGCGAAGGCTTAAAATCCCCTCTGCTTCCGGTGACGCCGCAGGGCAACCGGATCGTGCGCCGGGAGCGAGAAGAGGCGCTGCGCCTGGCGGAAATCCAGTGGCAGCATCCGGTGTTTCAGATCTTCGCAGACCAGCAGAAGCGCTACTTCAGCGGCATTCAATTCTACGGCTACTCGGCGGCTGCAGTCTTGCCTGAGGGCAAGGTGCTGGCGCGGTTCAATTTGGAGAGTCCCGCGCTGGTGGAAAAGAACTTGGGTCGCGGCCGCGTGCTTTGGTTTGCAAGCACCGCTTCCAATGACTGGAATGACTTTGTCCTGCGCCCGGCGTTTGTTCCCTTTGTGCAGCAATTGACCGGTTATCTTTCCGGCGCTCAAAATCAGTCGGGCCTGCTGCGCGTGGGAGAGCGGCTTGACCTGACGGCCTGGGGAGGAGCTGAAGCGGTTGCAATTGACCCCGGCGGAAGCCGCCTGACGATACCCAGGGACCCGCCGCTGCTGGATTTGGACCGTCCCGGGATTTACGAACTTCGTTACAATCGGCAGAGCGACTACGTTTCCGTAAACGTCCCGGCTTCCGAGTCGAACCTGGAGACGGAGGCAGTGCAGGAAATCCAGGCGCATGCCGGACGCGCGCGCAGCGCCGCGGCGGAACTTTCCGCCATAGCGATGGAAAACCGCCAGAGCTGGTGGAGGATTTTCCTGGCTGCGGCGGCACTGCTGGCGCTGGGGGAGTGGCTGCTGGCGGATTTGTACTACGGCGCCGCCAGCGCGCCGGCAAGGTTCCCCGGGACGCGTTGATTCAGGTTTTTCTGACGAAAAACGAGGCAACGAGGTTATCATTGTAGGAAAAGTTCGCCTCCAGGTCCTCAGGTGCTTGACCGTGAAGAGACTCGGCAGGGGGGGTAACGTGAAACTAGACTGGTTTAAGACAAAATCGACCGAAGCGTACCTGCAGATAGTTCGTTTGACGCTGCAGCGGCGCCGCGGAGGGCGCGTGGCGCTCCTCTTGCTCGCCGCCTTCTGTCTTGTTCTGCTGTCGGGAATCTGGTATCTATATCGCGCTGACTTCAGCCCGACAGTTCTGCTTCTCCTCCGGTTGTTTCTGGCTCTGGCGGTCGTGGCCTGCCTTGCGGCGGTGCTGACGGCGTGGAACAGACCCATCGAGTTGCTGCGCGTGGCGCGCTACCTGGAGGAAAAAAATCCACATCTGCAGCAGCGTCTGGTGACCGCCCTGCAGCAGTGGCACGACCGGGAAAATCCGTTTGGGCCGATGCTGGAAAGGGACGCGCTTCAGTCGGCGCGGGCGGTCAAGCTTGAGACTGCGCTGGCGGCCCAGCGGCCCTGGCTGTTGACGGCCCTGGGAGTCCTTGGACTGACCTGCGTTCTGTTCCTGACAGGCCCTTCGTTCTTTCGTTACGGCCTGGAGAAACTGCTGGCGTTTTCCCAGGCGAAGCGGCCGCTTTACGAAATCTCGGTGCTCCCGGGCAGCGTGAGGATTGCCCCGGGCATGGACCAGGAAATCCAGGGGCGTCCGGTTGGCTTCGATCCTTCTCAGGTGGACCTCTACTTCAAATTCGAGAACCAACCCCACTGGGAACGGGCCTCCATGGAACAAGCGTCGCCGGTTGCGGGCGGAGAGCGGCAGGGCACCGGGTTCTCTTACCTGCTCATGGATATACGGGAACCGCTGCGCTACTACGTCGAGGCAAACAAGATTCGATCTGCGGAGTTTCGGATTGACGTTGCCGCCTGGCCGCGCGTGGAGAAAATCTCGCTGCAGTATCTCTATCCGCCTTACACAGGGCTGGAGCCGCGCACCGTCGAAGGAGAAGGAGACATTCAGGCCATTCGGGGAACTCGGGTCCGGGTGCAAGTCCGTTTTGACGAAACTCCTCAGAAGCCGCAGCTGTTCCTGCAAGCCAAGGGGGACAACATTGCGCTGGTGGCGCAGGGAGACCGGAGCTACATCGGCGAGCTGGTTGTCCAGCAGGATGACCAGTATTGGGTGCGCACCGATTCACCTCAGGGGGGGGTCCGGAGCAGCCAGCCCTATGGAATCGTCGCCTTCGAGGATCAGCCGCCAGTCATTCGCTTCAATCGTCCCGGGAAGGATGAAAAGGTCTCCCAGTTGCAGGAAGTTCCCGCTCAACTGGAAGCGGAGGATGACTTCGGCCTGCGCAGCCTGCAGCTTAACTACTCGGTCAATGGAGGAAAAGAGAAATCGATCAGCCTGTTTGGACCGGGCAACCAGCGGCAGGTGACCCAGGACCACACTTTTTATCTGGAAGAGATGCAGGTACAGCCGGGTGACTTTATTTCCTATTACGGCATGGCGCAGGATGCGGTGAGCACCTCGAAGACGGACATTTATTTTCTCGAGGTAAAGCCCTTCGACCGCGAATTCCGGCAGAGCCAGCAGAACGCCGGCGGCGGCGGCCGGTCGCAGGAGGACCTGGTCTTGTCGCGCCGCCAGAAGGAGATTATCTCCGGAACCTGGAAGACGCTGCAGCAAGAAAAGCGGACGCGTGAGGAGCGGTCCGAGGACTTCCGCACGCTTGCGCTGGTCCAGCACCGGCTCCAAGAGCAGGCGCAGTCCATACTGGAACGGCTGCAGCGGCGCGAGGGCGCGCTGTCAGACAACATGTCGCAGCAGATGATGGAAAGCCTCAAGAAGGCGGCCGAGCTGATGGGCCCGGCGCATCAAAGTCTGTCGCGGGAGCAGGCCAACGAGGCGCTCAGTTACGAGCAGCAGGCGTTGCAGCAACTGCTGCGCGTTGAGGCCCTGATGAAAGAGGTCCAGGTCGCCTGGGGCGCCAACGCCGCCGGGGGCGGGGGGGGCGGAAGCAGCCGCGCCGACGAGCTGGCAGACCTGTTCGAGCTGGAGCGCGACCAGATGAAGAACCAGTATGAGACGCTGCAGCAAAGCCAGCCGGGGCAGCAGAGCGATCCCAAAGTGGACGAGGCGCTGCAGAAGCTCAGAGAGCTGGCGCAACGCCAGCAACAGAACCTGCAGGGCTCTGATCCGGCGCAGCAGCGGCGCCTGCAGCAGGAGACCGAGGATCTGGCCCGCCAATTGGATCGCCTGTCCCGGCAGCGACGCAACCAGCAGATGGAAGAGATCTCCAGACAGCTGCAGGAAGCTTCGCGCAGCATGCAGGGCGGCATGCAGGGGCAGAGCGGCGGGACCTCGCAGAGCCGCGCTCTTGACCAGTTACGCCGCGCCCAGGAGCAGCTCTCTCAGATGCAGCAACAGCAGAAGAGCCAGCAGTTTTCCAGGTTAAACCAGTCGGCTCAGAATCTGGCGCAGCAGCAGCAGCAAATTGAGGACCAGTTGGCGGCGATCCAGCAGCAGATGCAGCGCCGCGGCGGAGTGAGCAGCCGCGATTTTATGCGTTTGTTGAATGAAAAGGAGGCGCTGCGGCGCGGGCTGCGCAATCTGGAGGGGGAACTGGATGAGGCGGCACGGCAAAACGCCGCCAAACAGCGAAAGGCCTCGCAGGATCTAAAGTCTGCCGCCAATGAGATTCGCGACCGCCGGCTGGAGGACAAGATCCAGCAAGGCTCGTATCTGATCCAGCGCGGTTTGATGGATCAGGCACGACAGCGGGAGCACGGGCTGACTGAAGAATTTAACGAGCTGCAAAAGCAGATCGCACAGGCCCAGCGGGATGCTGAGGAATCCGGCGCCGGAGACAGCGGCGGGAACGAGTCGCGCATGCAGCGGGCTTTGCAGGACACAGGTCGGCTGCTGGATCAGTTGGAGCAAATGAAGCGCGGGCAGGGTCAGCCGGGTCGCCAAGGGCAGCAGGGCCAGCAGGAGGGCCAACAACAGGGGCAACAGGGCCAACAGGGGCAGCAGGGCCAGCAACAGGGGCAGCAGGGCCAGCAACAGGGGCAGCAGGGCCAGCAGGGGCAGCAGGGCCAGCAGGGGCAGCAGGGCCAGCAGGGGCAACAGGGCCAGCAGGGGCAACAGGGCCAGCAGGGGCAACAGCAAGGGCAGCAGACCGGTCCAGGGCAGCAGGCTGGCGGTCCGCAGCCTGGAAGCGCCCCAAACGGACAGCGTGATTCTTCCTCTCCCAACGGCCAGTTTGGAGTCTCTCAAACGGCCGGTCCGGCGCCGGGGCGTCCCACCGGCGGGGTTCTTCCTCATGGCGGGGTGCAGGGAGACGACCCGGATTGGAGGCAGTTTTGGGGCGATCGCATGCGGGACGCGAGGGAGATTCGGCGGTCGCTGGAGAGCGATCGGGAAATGGCGCGCCAGTTGGATCAGTTGATACAGCAAATGGAGCAGATGGAAAAGCTGCGCGGAGCGCCGGACCCGCGCGGCCGCGAGGATCTGCAGTCATCCCTCATCCAGGGTTTTCGCGCCCTGGAATTGAAAGTGAGCCTGCGGCTGCAGGAAAGAAAAGAAAATCTCCAGTTGTTTAACCAGGAGGATGTTCCACTGGAGTATCGCAAAGCAGTCGAGGAGTACTACCGGTCGCTGGCGCGGTCGAAAGGAAAGCCCTAAGCCGACACATGATCGAGCCACGATGAAAAACACTCGGGCCCGCAGATTTGCGATTTGTCTGATTCCGGTGCTGGCGCTGGCCATTCCTGCGCACGACACCAGTGCCGAGCGCAAGCACAGCTGGACTGAGCTGGTCCAATTGCTCAGCGAGCCCGGCGGTTACTTTGACAGCGATAACCTCGTATCCAATGAGAGTTCGTATCTCACCGTGCTGTCGCGCATCCGTGATCTGAACATTCACGGCGGCGTCTACGTCGGAGTGGGTCCGGATCAGAACTTCAGCTACATGGCTGAGATTCGGCCGGAGATGGCGATCATCATTGATATTCGGCGGCAGAACATGCTCCAGCACATTTTGTTCAAGGCGTTGATGGAGCGAGCCCGCAGCCGCCTTGAGTATCTGGGGCTGTTGTTTTCAAAACCAGTGAACCTGCCTGCGGACTGGGGCAGGAGTCTGACGGCGGAGCAACTGCTGGCATCCATCGACGAGGTGGAAAGCGACCCGGCGATTTACCAGGGAAACCTGGAATGGATCCGAAGGTGGGTCGCCAGAAAGCTCCGTTTCCCCCTGACGGATCAGGACTATCAAGTGCTGGCCTATATCCACAGGAATTTCACGGAATACAAACTGGACCTCCGCTACAAGAGCTACGGAAGGGACTTTCCGTGGCGGTACCCGACATTTCGCAGTCTGGTTCTGGAACGCGACCTGAAGGGAGGATACGGCAACTATCTGGCCTCGGAGGAAAGTTTTCAATGGTTGAAAAAATTTCAGGAAGAGGATCGCCTGATTCCAGTGGTGGGGGATTTAGGCGGCAAGCTCGCCATGAGAAAGGTTGCCCAGTATCTGAGACAGCACCACCGGCAGGTCAGAGCGTTTTACGTCTCCAACGTGGAATTTTACCTGATGCGCAGCGGGCGCTTTGAAGGATACGTCGAGAATGTGCGCCAATTGCCCGTCGGCGATACGAGCATCTTCATTCGCAGCTTTTTTGGTTACGGCACACGGCATCCGGAGCAGGTGGACGGCTACTGGATGGCGTCGGTCCTGCAGTACATCCGGTCGTTTCTGCAGGAGCATGACCGGTCTCCCTATTACAGTAACCGCGATCTGGCCATGCGTGACTACATTTCGCTCCACGGCGAGCACTGAGACCGCATTTCTGGGGGAGCCCCCTTTCATATCTTCCTCATCTCCCTCTCATATCTTCATGTCTGAGAGATGACACTGAAATCTCGTACCACTCTTAGCCGGGATTCACTTCTTCTTCCACGGCTGGAGGAGGCGGAGCAGTTTGCCGGCCAGTTGGTACACATCTTCCCGACTCCCTTCCTTCCTGATTCCCAGCGCCACCACGTAGACAGTGACCTCCTTGCGATCGACCCTGTATAGGACTCGGTAGCGCTGCCCAATGGCGCGCACGCTGCGGTAACCGGCCAGCTCTCCCATCAGTGCCTTCCCCTGCAATTCAGGGTCATGCTCCAACTCATCAATGCGGTCCCGAAGCTTGGCCCGAACTCGTCGATCCGTGATTTTCTGGAGCATCTGCAGTGCCGCAGGGGTGATCGTTACCTGACAGGTCACAAACTCAGTTCCCGGCGAGCCTGCTTCCAGGGAATCCCTTTGCCCTGCCGGATCTCCCGAACGCCTTTCCGCAGCGCTTTCATCAGTTTCTCATCCGACAAGACCTCGAGTGTCTCGACAAGCGCCTCGTAAAGCTCCCAGGGCATTACAGCCAAGACCGGTTTTCCCCTGCGGGTGATCTCAACGGCGCCGGTTTCTGTATCCCGGCGCAGCAGTTCAGGCAGGCGGGTCAGCTTGCTGCGAGCTTCTATGATCGACATAATCCTGGGCATGGTCCCTCCCTGAAGATCGTACGACTCAGCGTACCTGTAATCGTTCGTCGAGTCAAGCTTCGAGCCCGCTTTCACTCGAGGCGGAGCCTCGCCATCACTTTCACTTGGGTGCCACTCCTTATAACCCTTCCCTCTACCCCCACTCCCAATCCCCATTCACGTCTGAATCACCCCCGTTCTCAACTCCCTCCACTTCGGCGCGTAGAGGGCAATTTCAAGGGCGCGGAAGAGGAGCAGGCGAGTGTCCTGGGGGAACACAATGTGATCGATCCAAAGCCGGGAGGCCGCGTAGCGCGGGTCGAGCTGCCGCTCGTAGGCAGTCCGGATACCCTCGAAGAGCGCCTCCTGATCCTGCGCGGAGAGCTGCCTGCCGGTAGTTTCAGCCTGTCGAATCTGCAATTGCCAAAGCGTGCGGGCAGCCTGATCTCCCCCCATGACCGCATAGCGGGCTGTCGGCCAGCCGAAAAGGAACAGGGGATCGAACGCCCGGCCGCACATGGCATAGTGGCCGGCTCCGTAGCTGCCTCCGAGAATCAAGGTGATCTTGGGAACGACGCTGTTGGAGACCGCGTTGACCATCTTGGCCCCGGAGCGAATGATCCCCGAAACTTCCGCTTCCCGGCCCACCATGAAGCCGTTAACATCCTGCAGGAACAGCAGCGGCAGCCGGTTCTGATTGCAGTCCAGGATGAAACGGGCGCCCTTGTCCGCCGACTCTGAATAAATCACCCCGGCGAATTCAAACGGCCGTCCCGGCTCGCGTGCATGCTTCTTGTGGTTGGCGATAATTCCGACTCCGAGCTCTCCAATGCGGGCGTAGCCACAAATCAAGGTTCGCCCGAACTCGGTTCGGTATTCGGTGAAGCTGCCAGGATCGACAAGCTGCGTAATGATCTGGCGCGTGTCGTATTCCTTGGAAGCTCTGACAGGCATCGTCCCGGTCGGGTCAGAGTGACAAACAGGCGGCTCGCGTTGCGGCAGCGCGGCGCGCTCTTGCAGCCAAGCCAGAAAGCCGCCATACGGCGGGACATCATGCGGCTCACTGTCGCAGAAACTGCGCCGCGCCAGGGCGTGCGCCACCAGCCCGCCCAGGCCCTGGGTCTGCTGGCTGTAGACAAACTGTGAGATTCCGGCGCTGCTGGCCTGCGCAGCCCGCTGCAACAAAACCCCGGCGGCATCAAAATCGGGAAAGACTTCCGCCGGATCCGGGGCAATGTCGCAGCGACCGAACCAGAAATAGGCGATGGGCAGGGAGCTGGCCACCGCGACCTGCTGCGCACGCAGGATTTTTCTCAATGCAACTGCATCCAGGGACGAAACTTTGCCGGGCTCTCCGGCGCCGATGAGCATACAGGGCCGGTTTTGAAACGTGACGATGTCGCAGGAAACTGGGGGCGCGTTCGGCCGGTTCATTCCCATCCCGGCGAGGTTTCCGACCGGCAGCCGGAACTGAACCTGAAGACTCTGCAGCGCTTCTCGACACGGGGGCGCAGCGCCAAATCGGGCAGGCCAGTCTGCGATCAGTTGCTGCCATTGGTGTCGCAGGACTGCGGACTTATCGCCATTCATTCTGCCAGCTTTCACATCCCAGCCCTTCCTTTCTTGAGGAATAGTATGGCAAAGAACCGGGTTAAACAAGACGCCGCACCTGGGTCTGGGTCCCCACCGGGGAAAGCCCTGGCGGACTTGGACGTCAATTGTCCCTCCTCGACGCGACCCATGCCACAAGTCCGACCGGGGACCATTCCGCCTTCCGCTTTCCGCCTTCCACCTTCACTGGTTTTCCTCTTAAACTGGTAAACGGAGACCTGATGGCGGATTCACTCAAAGAGATCGCTGGCGATATCACTTCGTGTGAACTCTGTCCGCGGCTGCGGCGCTATTGCCGGCAGGTGGCCGAGCGCAAGCGTCCGAAGTTCCGGAATGACGCCTATTGGGGGCGGCCTGTTCCCGGGTTTGGAGACGCGCGGGCGCGCCTGCTGGTCATTGGACTGGCGCCTGCGGCCCATGGAGCCAATCGCACCGGGCGCGTTTTCACCGGGGACAAGAGCGGTGAGTGGCTCTACGCTGCGCTCCATCAGTACCGGTTTGCAAACCAACCGACGTCTCTCAACCGCCATGACAACCTGCGGTTGATCGGAGCGTATGTTTCGGCGGCGGCGCGATGCGCGCCTCCCGCCAACAAACCAACGCCGCAGGAGTTTGCCACTTGCCGCCAATACCTGGTCCGGGAACTTCAGGCGCTGCGACGCGTCCGCGTCGTCCTGTGTCTGGGACGGCTCGCGCTCGAGAACTACTGGGCGGCTCGCCTGCAGCAGAACCTTCCGGCTCCACGCCCTCGCTTTGCGTTCGCGCATCTGGCGGAGTGGGGGGCGCCCGAAGGGACCACTATTCTCTGCAGCTACCACCCCAGTCAACAAAACACCCAGACGGGCAGACTCACCCAGTCGATGTTTCACGCCGTTTTCGCACGGGCCCGGGAGCTGGCGGATGCAGTGAAACGTGAATAAGGCGCGAGTACAAAAGTAGGCAAACGTCCGACAGCACGCCAGACATCCAACATAATAGGCCAAATATCCAGCACACGCAGACTACGCAGAATCCCTCCCAGGTAGGCATACAAGTCGGGTTCAAGGCAGTCAGTGATAGCAGGGCACCGGCTCTTGGTGCAGAAAACCAGGTGGTATTGAAGCTGGAAATACGTCGAAGGCACATCCAGCAGAACCGGGTCTGGATAGAAATTGCGAAGATTTTTCCTCCAGCCCCTGCCGGGGCCGGGTTGTTTATGGGGAGA
>JACQGG010000079.1 GCA_016199665.1 Acidobacteriota bacterium
GCGCCGGTTTGTGGCTGCCGGAGGAAAAATCTACGCCGGGACTGACAGTTCGGCGGCTACAACCCCGGGGTTGAGCCTGCACCATGAAATGGAACTCCTTGTGGATGCGGGTATTCCTCCGATGCAGGCAATCTCGGCCGGTACCAGGTACGGCGCGGAGCTGTTAGGGCTGGATGCCCAGATCGGTACAGTGGAAGCCGGCAAGCTTGCCGACTTGGTTGTTCTCGGCGGCGATCCCCTGCAGGACATTCGGAAGACGAAAAGTCTGGAGAAGGTCATCAAGAATGGAGAAATTCTGGATATCGGCTATCACAGCAGTCATCAAATCCCGTTCAGCCGTCCCGGGCCGGAGTCCAAGCATCTCTATAACCCGGCTCCTAAACTGCTGGATATTGATCCTCCGGTGGCGGCGCAGGGTGATAACGTGAATTTGCGATTGCTGGGGCGTGGGTTTGTTGCCAACTCAGTCGTCAGGTTTAACGGAAATCCTCTGGATACCCGGTGGGTGAGTTCCTCAGAACTGCGCGCCGTCCTTCCCGTGACGTACACTTCCAAGGCAGGAACCTTTCTGATTACCGTGCAAACCCCCAAGCCGGGCGGCGGCGTGTCGGAGCCGATCGAATACATTATTGGCTTTCCATAACAAGACATTCCTTGGCCGTTCGACTGAACTCCCATGCCTTTAGCCCCGGAAGGTGTTGAATGCAGTGGGACGTTTCCTGCCTGGCGCGTCACTCCGTCAGCGGGAGCAATGAAGTCGTTTCAGGATATACTCCTGGCTCTATGACGAGTGCACGAATCGGTGGGAATGAGCTTTGACGCCCACTGAAACCGAATTGTTGCGGCAGCGAAAATTTACTACCGCAGGAATTCTGTGCGGCTTGTACCTGGCGGCGACCGAATCGACGGTCGTGACAACCGCCATGCCGACGGTCATCACCAGCCTGGGGGGACTGGAAATCTACGGCTGGGTCTTCTCAATCTACCTGCTGACCAGCACGGCATCCATACCCGTCTGGGGACGACTGTCGGACCTTTACGGGCGTCGCCGGCTGTACCTGTTCGGGCTGGCGATATTCCTCGGTGGTTCCCTGCTTTGCGGCGTCGCCGGAAGCATGCCGCAGTTGATCCTCTTTAGAGCAATTCAGGGGATGGGCGCGGGCGCTCTGCTCCCCCTGACGGTCACCATCATTGGTGAGCTCTATACTTTCGACGAGCGAGCGCGGATGCAGGGTTTATTCAGCGGGGTTTGGGGAATTGCCAGCATCGCGGGTCCCCTGACGGGAGGGTTTATCACCGACCACCTGTCCTGGCGCTGGGTCTTCTTCATAAACGTCCCGATAGGACTGATCGCTGCGGCGATCCTGGCGGTTTATTTTCTGGAAGGGAAGGCGCCGGCCCGGGAGGAACATTCCGGAATCCGGCAGGGAGTCCTGCTGGCGTTGGGTCTGGCTTCGTTTCTGCTCTACGTGATGCAGGGGAGTGACAACAACCAGTGGCTCGACTGGAAGGTGCTGGCGTGGATGCCCATCGCCTCTCTTTTGTTCTGGCTTTATGTCCGGATGGAACGAAAATCAACCCACGCATTCATTCCTCCGGAACTGCTGGACAACCGGATGTTCGTGGCTGCTTGCGCGACCAGCCTGTGCATTGGAATGGTCTATTTCGGAGTGATTGCCTTTCTCCCTTTGTTTTCGCAGGAAGTGCTGGGACGCTCGGCGACCGAAGCCGGCAGTACCATCACTCCCGCGCTTCTGACCTGGGTCTGCTTTTCCGTACTCATGGGACGTTTGCTGCGCCGTAGTGGATTCCGCAAGCCTGTTTTTTGCGGCATGGTGCTTCTAGTGATTGGGACCCGCCTCATCGCCAACCTGGGCGATGCGCCCCCGAGGAGTGTCTTGATCCTGGCGATGATCTGCCTGGGCGCGGGCATGGGCCTGAATTCCTTGCCTGTCACCATCGGCGTGCAAAGCGCCGTTCCGCGGCAGTCTCTGGGCATTGCCACCGCTTCGGTGCACTTCTTTCGAAGCATCGGCGGCGCCCTGGGAGCGGCGATCATGGGCTCCAGGTTGAGCAGTCATATCGCACGGGCGCTTCGGGAACATCCCGGCCCGGAGCTTGCCGGGTTCTTTCGCCATCCGGAAGCCGCGCTGCAGACCCACCCGGGAGTGAATGGGGACCTGGCGGCGCTTTTCCGCAGCACTCTGGCCTCCGGTCTGGCGAGTGCCTTCTTTGTGTCTTTCGTTTTCAGCCTGGTGGCGTTCCTTTCTGCATTTCTGGTTCCGAAGGAATTCGAGAATATCCCGCTCGACTCCAAAGTCAGGGTCACGCCGGGTCTGGAGTGAGCCGATCGGTCCGCATTGCGGTCGGCAATCAGCGGTCGGCAGTCAGCGGTCAGCGGTCAGCTAACAGTTGACCGCTACTTCCCATAAGCTGCAAAAGACGTCGGCGTCTCCCAGAGCCGCACCTGCACGACGGGGAAGCCGCGGGACGCGGCGTAGTCAAAAATCAGCCGCGCGATGTTTTCAGCCGTCGGGTTGAAATCAACAACGACAAACGGCTCCTGCCGCTCGCGCAGGCAGGCAATGATGGGATCATCCTGGCAGAGGATCATCCGGTGATCCAGTTCTGCGTCAATCCAGGACTTGATTCCCCGCTTGATCTCCTCAAAGTCGATCACCATCCCCCGGTCGTCCAAAGAGGCGCTCTCCAGCTCGATCTCCACCAGGCCGTTGTGGCCGTGCAGGTTCTTGCACTTCCCCTCGTAGCGAAGCAACCGGTGGCCGTAGCAAAAGTCAATTCGCTTGGTGACCCTGTAAGTCGATGGCATCAGTAGACGGACCTCCCACCGTCGACAAAAATCATGGTTCCCGTCATGTAGTCGCTTCCCTCTATGATGAAGCAGACCGTGCCGGCGACATCTTCAGGCTTTCCCAGCCGCTTCAGTGGCGTCTTGCTCAAGACCTTTTCCAGCTCCCCGGCGCTCAGATCATCGGGCCAGAGAACCGGCCCGGGCGCCACCGCAACGACGGCTACCTTGGGCGCGAGCGTCTTGGCCAGTCCCTTGGTCATGGCGATGATTCCAGCCTTGGAAATGCAGTAGGGGAGGTAGTGCCGGTAGGGACGCTCTCCAGCCCAGTCGGCAATACTGATAATCTTCCCTTGAATCCCGGCCTGCAGCATGCGCGTGCCGACAAACTGGGAAAGAAAGAAGGGACCTCTGAGATTGGCATCCAGTGTCCGGTTCCACTCTTCTTCGGTGATCGACCCCAACGGAGTCCTGAAGAAGACGGAGGCGTTGTTGACCAGGACGTCCAACTGCCCGAAGCGGGAGTAGACGGCGCCGGCCATTCGATCCACTTCAGCAGTGCGGCTCAGATCCGCCTGGAAAATTTCCGCTTCCACGCCCATTTGCCGGATTTGCCGGGCCGCAGTTTCCGCCTCCGATGCCGACGTGTTGTAATGGAGCGCGATGTGCGCGCCGCGCCCGGCAAGCGTTGTGGCAATGACCCGGCCCACCCTTTTGGCGGCGCCAGTGACCAGAATCCGCTTCCCCTTAATCTGCATGGCCATTGGCGTAGTCGGTTTTGTCCCGGACTCCGGCAAGCAGAAAGTGCTTTTTTCTTTCTCCGCATTTATTGCACCTGCCGCAATGCCGGCCGTCGCGCGGGTGGATGCACGAAAAGGAGAGCTCAAGAGGCGCCCCGGCCGCAAGCCGGATCACGTCCTCCTTGTGCAGGCTGCAAAAAGGCGCCAGGATCCGAAAACTGTGCCCCATGGCCAGAGAGATCGCCCGGCCCATCCCCGCAAAAAACTCGGGACTGGCATCTGGAAATGGATTCCCCAGCAGGGTTCCGACCAGAATGGTTGACAGCCTGGACAACGAGCAGAAGACAGCGCCCTTGGCCAGAAGCAAGAGATTACGCCCCGGAAGGTAGACGCTTTCATCCGGGTCATCTGCGCCGGGCACAGCCTCACCGCTGCGACTCCAGTGGTTCCGGTAGATGTCCGCCACCGGTTGGTCGAGCACAGCCAGCGGCAGCAGGTTTGCGTGGGCCGCGCTGGCGAGAAAATTGCGCAGAGAGCGCAGCTCGGCATCCTCCCAGATCAGCCCGGATCGCACGTAGATAGGCCGGACTGACGTTTGGCGGCTGCAGAGGAACGCCAGAGCCGACGACTCAATCCCGCCGCTGCAAAGTAAAGCGCACGGCTCGCGGGGCAGTGCAATCATGTCAGGTCACCGGGGCCGTCACTTATAGAACCGCTCGCCGAGCTTCCTCTCGTCCGGAATGCCAAGCTGCATCGCCTTCTGATAATGCAGTTTGCCTTTGGATGTGTCACCCATGGCATAGAGGAAAGCCACGGCGTAATGCGCTTCGCCGTAGTCGGGGCTGATTTCGATCGCCTTGAGGTAGTTGGCCAGCGCCGCTTCGGCTTGCCCCCGGTTAAAGAGGGCGTAGCCGAGTCCTCGATAGGCTTCGGCCGATTTCTCGCTTTTCCTGAGCACTTGTTGAAACTTCGCTTCCGCGTCGGAGTAGTTCCGGCCGGATTGATCTGCCGTGAACGTTTTCCGGAAGGCCTCTTCGAAAAGCTGGCGGGATTCGGCATCCTGCAGCCTGGCCAGGCCACGATTCAATTCTTCGACGCTGTTCAGGCCGCTCAGTCTGAGCGGGAGAGACCTCCCTTGCTCAATGGGGTCGGCGCTCTGGCCCTGCATGAAGGGAGCATTCACGGGAGCCGGCTGCGTGGAGGCTGAAGGCGACCCCGCCTGGGGCGCCGGCGCGGATTCGATCGGTTCCGGGCCCTGTTTCTGCCCGCAGGCAATCAGAAGCGCGGCGAATGCGATGATGTAAACGACTGAAGTTCTCTGCATGATGCTCTCTCCCTCGATTTCCCCTTCGGGACATGTTGCAAACCCTGCCGAACCGCGACCCGTCAGGGAGCGGCGGGGAAAATCAGACTCATCGACCCCCAAGACTTTGTACCATGTACCAGCAAACTCGGTTGCGTCCTCGTGTGATGCTACTACCCGCTAACCAGGCAAGTCACAATCCCCCCCGCCGCTCCCCCTGTAAACTTTCCACTTGAACTCAGAGTAGCTCCATCATTTCAAACATGGCGGCGATATCCAGATCCAGCCTTCTTATCATGGCCTGTCCTGCCAGTTCACGAAGGAAGAGGGTGCGCACCATACGCGGAAGCAGCCGGCTCCGGCCGAGGCGGGAGTGGGCGACCGGATGCTTCAGGTAAAACCGGAAAACCTCCGAGAAAGCCGCGTCGGGCAGATCGATGATTTGCTGCAGGCTCATCTCCTTCAGTGTCTGGATCCGGTCTCCGACAACTATTTTCTTGCTGTCCAGTCGCTCTTGGATCGCGTCGTGATTCAGTTTTGAACCTTCGGCCCTCTTCCACATCAGCTCGCGCATCTTCTGGCGCGTCGTGACGCCGGTCATAACGTTATGCGCCGACGTGCGGCACAATTCGTAGTCGGGGTAAATCGCGAAAAATTCTGCTCTCATTTCCTTCTCATTCGGAAGGGTCATGCCGATTTTCCGTGAATTCAAATGGCGCATCCGGAAAGAGCCGCGCTGCGGCTAGAGCTGCCCCCGGGCTCTTCACACCATCACGTGCGCCGAGCGGTGGGTGGAAAGCCGTCTCGGCGCCTTCCGCCTTCTGCCTTCCGCTTTCTCCCGCCCCGATACCCAGCAGCGATGGGCGGCCGACACGCGCCTGCGGCGGCGCACCTCCCTACATGCTCGCCTCCGGCTTATACCCCAGGTTGCGCAAATCTTCCAGGATATCGTAGGCATGCTCGCGGTTTCGGGTTTCGGCGATGATATCAATCTTTACGTATCCCAGGGGAAGGTCGGGAGCGGTGCGCGTGTGAATGACTTCGATGATGTTGGCTTTCATCGCGGAGACTTCATCCACGAGCTTCTTCAGATTGCCCGGGGCATCAAAGACGTCCACAGAGAACTGCAGGAAGCGGCCCATTTTCGCCTGGCTGCGCGTAAGGATGGTGGAAAGCGTGTGAAGGTCTATGTTGCCTCCGCTCAGGATCGCGACGACCTTTTTGCCTCTCGCCGCCGGAACCTTGTTCGCCAGCAAGGCGGCTACGGAAGCCGCTCCGGCCCCTTCCGCAACGATTTTGCTTCGCTCCAGGAGATGCACAATGCCGTCGGCAATCTCATGGTCCGAGACCAATATGATGTCGTCGACCCTTTCCAGCATGATTTCCAGGTTGATCTTGCCCGGCCGGCTGACTGCAATTCCTTCCGCAATGGTATGGCCCGCGATTCTCTCGACGGCTCGGCGCGCTCTGAAAGATTCAAAAGCGGCCGGAGCGCTTTCCGCCTGTATTCCGATAATCTTCACGGATGGCTTGAGCTCCTTGGCTGCAATGGCGACCCCGGATATGAGCCCTCCGCCTCCGACCGGGCAGACAATCACCTCGACCTCCGGCAGATCCTCCACGATCTCAAATCCGATGGTTCCCGTGCCGTGGATGATGTCCCAATCGTCATAGCCGTGCACAAAGGTCATCCGGCTCTTTTCCTGAAACTCGTGGGCTTTTTCCAGGGCGGCTTCAAACGTGTTGCCGTGCAGCATGACTTCGGCGCCGTAATGCCGCGTCGCCTCAACTTTTGCCAGCGGCGTTGTCTCGGGCATGAAAATATATGAAGGGTAGCCGAGCACGCGGGTGGTACAGGCAACGCCCTGCGCGTGGTTGCCGGCGGAGGCGGCGACGATGCCTTTTCGGGCAAGCGACGGCTCCAGGCGGCAGAGCTTGTTGTAGGCCCCGCGAATCTTGAAAGATCCGGTTCGCTGAAAAAGTTCCTGCTTGAGGCAAACGTCCGAATCTGCAATCTGCGCCAGCGCTGCTTCCGCCTTTGCCAGCGGCGTATGCCTAGCGACTTCGTAGATGCGGGTTCTAACCGAGCGGATCGCTTCCAGGTGGCTCTGCGCAGACATCGTCACGCTCATATTACCAAAGGAAATGAGGCGCCGGCCATTAGCCCGCTTCTCTGCCCAGGCGTTCGCACTGAGCTGGCTGTCAGCTTTCGGCGGTCGGCTATCAGCTTGCGGGCAACGGCCGGGGGGGTTGAAGGTGACTTTCATAGGCGGCCTCAGTCGAATGCCGGACCGGAGATCGAATGCCTCCAGCCGTCCGCCGGAAGCCGACGCCGACCGCCGACCGCCGAAAGCTGATCGCTGATAGCCGACCGCCGAAAGCTGACCGCAACATTTGCGGGTTCACGATTGAGCAGGCTCCGGAAAGCAGCTAAACTAAGCTGCTCCGGGCGGCGGCAGAAAGCGGGCCGTAGCTGCAAGAGACATGGAGTCACGGAGGCGAGCCGCATGTCGTTTGAAAATAGTCAACTGCAACCGGGCGCTGGATTTCAAGAACGCCATCGTAGGCCAGCGAGAGCGCTACAAGGCCGGCGCGGGCGCGACGGCGCCCCCCAGCCAAGTGGAGGCACTGGAGAGGCTGGCGCGACTCAAGGAGCAGGGTTTCATGAAACAACAAGGAAAACCCGACACACGACCCTCTGGAGTCGAAACCAGAAACCTGGCCCCCAATCTCCGTCCCCTGTGCCCCGCTCCCTATCCCCTATCCCC
>JACQGG010000082.1 GCA_016199665.1 Acidobacteriota bacterium
CTCTTCTGGGGATACCACCAGGCTTCCGGCGACGGAAAGCGGGGAGATGGCAAGAGAGGCGTCTACGATATTTTCTATGCTTCCGGGTACAACGAGTTCGGCTATCTGGGACTTTCCCGGGGCGCCAACATCCGCCACATCAAGGTAGGAGGCGGCTCCAAGCTAGTGGGACCTCTCTCGCTTTATTGGATCTATCATGACAGTTATCTGGTCAACCGATCCGATGTCTGGTATGCAAATTCCACCCCCAACATTTTTCGCCCGGCGGCCAGGTCTCCGCACATTGGCCAGGAAATCAACGCCTACGTCAACTTCCGCTTCCCCTTCGCCAAATACGCCACAATTTCCCTTGGTTACCTGGGTTTTCTCCCCGGCGCCTATCTCAGGACGACGGGAGTTCACGACCCGCCCCAGCAGTTCACTATAGATGTTTTTGGAGCGTTCTAACTTTAGAAGGTCAATCCGACGCCGAAAAGTCCCTCACGGAACCGTGCCGGCGCCAGAGAAAATAAACCGGGACCCCGGTCAGCACGATAAGAAGTCCGCGCAGGCTGAAGCTCGGTTTGTAGATCAGCAGCGACAACATGACTCCGGCAGCGGCAACAATGTAAAGGGTGGTCAGCAGCGGATAGCCAAGCGCCCGGTAAGGACGTTCCATTTGGGGTCGGATGCGGCGCAGCCTGAAGATTCCGGCCATGGTGAGCGCATAAAACAGCAGTGCGGCGAAAATAACGTAGTCCAGCAACTGGCTATAGGTGCCGCTCATGGTCAGCAGGCAGGTCCAAAGCGCCTGAATCCAAAGTGAAAAACGCGGGGTGTGATGCCGGGGCTCCACGCGCGCAGCCCTCGCAAAGAACAGCCCATCGTGGGCCATGGCATAGTAAACCCGCGCCCCCGACAGGATCAGCCCATTCAGGCAGCCAAACGTGGAAATCATTATGGCGCCGGAAATCAGAAGGCGTCCCCACGGGCCAAACAGAATCTGGAACGCGTAGGCGGCAACCCGGTCTTCCGGCGCCTGCGCGATCTGCTCCAACGTTAAGGTGTGCAGGTAGCTGATGTTGGTCATCACGTACAGGCTGATGACCAGCATCGTTCCCAGGGCGAGCGACAAAGGAAGGTTGCGCTTGGGATGGGCCACTTCGCCCGCAGTGAACGTAATGTTGTTCCAGGCATCCATGGAAAACAGCGGGCCGACCATGGCCGCTCCAAACAGTCCCGCCAGATTCAGATCCCAATGAATCGGCGCCGACGCTACAATGGGGCTGACTACCTTGCCCAGAAAAATTCCCACCATCGCCACCGCCAGCAGCGAACCGATCTTGCAAACGGTGAAAATGTTCTGGACCGTGGCTCCGACGCGCAACCCTTGCGTGTTGACCCAGGTGAGCAGCACCGTGACGGCAACGCCAACCAAGATCTGCGAACTGAACGGAATCCAGGTAAAGCCCAGTGGAATCCGGAACAGGACATTGCCGGCCGAAACCCAGGGCCAGAAGACTCCCAGGAATTTTCCAAATGCAACCGCCACGGCCGCAATCGTGCCGGTCTGAATCACGGCAAAGAGCGTCCATCCATACAAGAATCCGAACAGAGGGGAGAACGCTTCACGGATATAGACGTACTGCCCGCCTGCATTGGGCATCGCCGCCGCGAGTTCGCCATACGAAAGAGCGGCCAGCACCGTCATGACGCCCGCCACCGACCAGACCGTTAGCAGCAGCAGCGGGTGGCCGACGGTCCGGGCAATGTCGGCAGAGACAATGAAAATTCCCGAGCCGATCATCGATCCCGCAATGATCATGGTGGAGTCAAATAGCCCCAGGCCGCGGATCAACCGGGTCTCAGGGGCTGCGACGGCCAATTCAGATTGCGCGCTCATGGCACTCCCGACGGATAGTAAAAACCCCTGAAAGTATATACTACCTGTCTCAATTCGAGCCGTTTCCACTCACACGCAGGTTACCAGTTATGACAAAAGGTTTTGAGCTGCGGTCACCGGCGGTATGCGTGTTTGTGTTCACGGGCCCGGTTTCCTGCGATACACTTACCGCATGGATGAAGTGTTCCTTCCGATCGGAAAGCAGAAGGTTCGCTTCGGCTCAGAGTCCATGGAAGAGGATATCGACAACTTCTTTGACACTGTCATCCAGGAACGGGTCATCCCGGTATTGCAAAGTTCCGCAGACAAGGCAACCCCGGGTCTTCTGCTGGGAGAGCGTTTCTGGGATGAAGTTTTTTCCGGCATTGCCGAAATGGTCAACGACATGTCGGCCGCCGAGCGAAAACTGATCCTGCGGGCTCTGGTCGGTGTGGGAACGTATCGGAGGTTCCAGCAGTTGCTCAGGAATGAAGAATGAAAAATTGTCCCGGAGCCGTCAAAAGCCACAGCGGCTGGAAGGGCTGTGGACCCTGGATTCTCAGATCGTTCCTCCCATCTGCATTCTCAGTTCTTCATTGGGAAGGTACTTCCGGTAGTCAATCTCAGGGAGAATGCTGTCCAGGTATTCCACCTTGGAAAGCCAGACCTCGTCTACGCGACCGGAGTCAAGATCATCCAGCAGCCTGAAGAGCCTGGCTCCATGCCGCCGCGTCCGGTCAGCGGCGTACTGCACCATAGTTCCCGCCTTCATGATAAAGGCCCAGTCGCTGCTCTGCGCCAGGAGTAATTCTCGCGCCGCCTGGTTGAGTGCGCGGCGCTGCAGGTGTGTGGGAGCCGCATACCGGCCGGCGGCGGCAATCATGCGAAATCCCATCTGGTGCAGATGGCTGTAGATCCAGTCATTGGTTTCGTTCAACCAGTAGGACGCATATCCCTGATCGCCCCAACTGCTAAACGACGGCGCACAGAGTTGGTGGGTATCGTGCCGGCGCAGAAACTCAGCCGGGGTGATGAGCTGGAAGACACCTTGATCGTAGGCGACTTTGCGAATCAAGTATTCAAGCCAGATGGGGCCTTCATACCACCAGTGGCCGAAGAGCTCCGCATCATAGGGCGCTACGATAATCGGGGGCCGGCCCATGATCCGGCTCGCATGATCGATCTGCCGCTCGCGGTTGAACATGAAGTTGCCGGCATGCAAGTCCGCTTTGCGCCCGGCCTGCTGCGGGTGGTATGGCAACTTGGCGCCCAGGCCGACACTGCCCGTGATGCGGTGGTACTTGATGCCGGTATTTTTTCGAGTTCCATCCGGCTGTACATAAGGCCCAATGTACTCCGGGTCCAGGTCGTAGCCGATGTCGCGATAGAACTCGCGGTAGTCGCCGTCACCGGGGTACCCCTCCCGCGCACTCCAGACCTGCTTGGACGATTCCAGATCACGCCCAAACGCCGCCACCCCACTGTCGGGACAAAACACGGGCGCGTAGGTTCCGTAAAGCGGGCGCGGCGTTGCGTGCAAGATGCCGTGAGCATCGGTGAAAAAAAACCGGATGTCTTCATCGGCCAGAAGCGGGTCCAACCCGGGGAAATAACCGCATTCCGGCAGCCAGATCCCTTTCGGATCGCGACCGAAGACGCGGCGGTAATCGTCGGCCGCTATCTGGATCTGGGCCCGCACGACCTCGGGCTGAACGGCGTAGTTGGGAAGGAAGGCGTGCGTTGCGGCACAGGTCATTATTTCCAGGACACCCTGGTGCTGGTACTGGCGAAACGCGGTGAGAAGATTACACTGGCAACGGTTGCGATAGAGGTCGAGCGCGCTTTCAAAACGCAGCCTGTAAAACTCGGCCAGAGGCGCCAGTTGCGGGTCACCCCGGGTGCGAACACATTCCTTGCCGGCCAGTTCGATCAGGCGCGTGAGATGCCCCAGGCATCGCTGCTGCAGCAACGTGTCCTCCAACATGGCGGCCAGAGGCGGTGAGATGGTCAACGTCAGTTGAAAAGGAACGCGATCAGCCATCAGCCGGTCGAAGACCTCAATCAGCGGGAGGTAAGTCTCGGTGACCGCTTCATACAGCCACTCTTCTTCCAGAAAGTACTCGTACTCGGGATGGCGCACATAAGGAAGATGCGCGTGCAGCACCAGAGCCAGATAGCCAACTGGCAGCGAGTTCAACGCACCGCCTCCTCATCCCCAGCGGCGGGCCGGGGGACGTGTATGGCGATCTCCCAAATCCCTTCTTTCGCCAGAGAATGCGCCACCACGACCTCCCGGGCGGCACGGCCGCAAAGGGGAGCTGAAAAGAGAAATCTTCCTCCAGCGTCAGGCTGCGCTGGATGGCTATTAACACGGATCGCCATTCCGACCGGCGCCTGGCCTTCGATGACAAAATCATCTCCTCTCTGGAACCATCGCAACCGAGTTCTCCGCGGTTTGTCCGGGGCCACCCGCGAAGACCCGGCTGCCGCCGGCTCATCGCCGGCTGCAACTTCTCCGGATGATTCCCCCCAGCTCGAATCCTCGGCAGCTTGCGCCAGCAGGACATCTGGACGCGCCGGCAAAGGGGGCATCCCCGGGCGCAAGCCGAAACCGGACATCTCCTGCTTTGCGGCAAATGGACAGCTCACAGTTCCGTGCTCCCCGGCGCCCCTCCGGCGCAGAGGCGCATTGAATGGAACTCGGGCAAAACGATTCGCAATAATTGGAGAAACTTGTCCCGGCGGCGTGCGAACCACATTGGACTGCAACAGTTGGAAAAACTCGCCGCGATCGTCAAGGCAGCCAACCAAAACTTGATAGGCGCGATCTTCCGCCGGAATATGCAGGTACCACGACCGTACTTCTTCGTTGCAGGGGAGGTCAAAAAAAGTTGCGGGAAGCGGCGGCTCGGGACCCGGATCGGTGACATCCTGAACGCGCAGCACGGGACGCCGGAAGCCTCCCCCACGAGCCTCCCTGAAACGGTCTGGGGTCACTTCCCAGTAGAGAAAGAGCCAGCGGGGATCTCGCACCAGCAGGGCGATGCGGTTCCGGCCATACGTTTCCGGCAATTGAGCGGCTGGATCGATCCGCAGGTCGCGGCCAATCCCCGGGTCGAACTTGGTCCGGACGATGCTCAGTTGCTCTTCAAGCAGTCTCTGGGGAACGTCCCGCGGCGCACTCTCCGCGTTCTTTCCGCGATCCGCCGGCAGGCTCCCCGACCAGACGGACCGCGGCGGGGCGGCAACCTCCTCGGCCAAGAGTGTCCCCGCGGCGCCTGCGGCCGCGGAAGCTTCCCCTCCCCTCAACGTCTCCCGAAGGGCGCCGGCTAAAGCCGCTCTGGGCAGCCGGCTGATCCCTTTGATTTCCAAACGGCGGGCCATGGCGCGAATCTGATTTGCCGTCATGGCTTCCAGATCCAAACTCTGTAAAGCTTCGATCAGTTGTTGTCGGGATTTCCTGGCCGCTCCGGTTACCCCAGCCAGGCGCGCAAGCTGCGCGAGATCTTTTCGTCGCCACAAAGAGAGTGAGGGCATGTCAGAGACAAAAGCGCGGGCAACAAGACTTATTTACGGCGTTTCATGGGAGAACGGCTGATATCTCCCTCAGAATCAATGAAATACAAAAAACCTTTTTCACGCTGCAGTCCCACACTTGCTATTTTCTCCTTCTTCCCTCGTTGACCGGTTTTGGAGCGGGCGACGTCGCCGTCCTGGTCGATGAAATAAACGTATCCTTTTTCGCGCTTGACTGCAGTTTTTTGCACCTTTTCTGCCATAACCCCTCTCCTCAGATCCCGGGTGCGCAGGCGGCCAGAGCCAACAGACGGCAAAGCTTCGGTGGCGGAGCCCACCTCCCTGCGAGATCCTATCATGAATTCCAAGCCTGGAGCCGTCCCGCCTCTATCGTAGGGATAGGTTGTGCAAGTTTTGCTACGGGAAGCGGTAAATGTAAATCGAATTCCCGACTCTGTCAGCAGGCCGGAAGCGCCGCAGCCAATCCAGTCTCGGATCGTTCTGCCCTGGCTGCTCAAGTGCCACCAGATTGTTCACGCTGATGGCGTAAACCCCGCCGGGCGGGTTTGCACTGGCGGCCATGGCGCGGGTCCAGGGATGAAAGGTAATTCCATACCGGTCGGCATAGTACTCCGGCGGAGCCGGCCCCCAATACGACAGAATTGGCTCGCGAACACCCTGCTTCTGCATGTACTGGGCAAGCCTCCGCAGATCCTGCCCCCAGTCAACGTTCGAATCGTTAAGATACCGGGGGCCTTCATCCGATCCCCCCACCAGTTCGCTGAAATAAGCAATATGGTAGGGGGCGGTCCGCAGCACCGAACCCATCAGCCAAATGGCCAACGCCGCCCCCAGAACCCGGCCTCCCCGGCTGCAAGCGAGCAGGAAGAATGAACGCCCGGCCAGCACGACCAGGAACGCGGTCACGGGAATCATGTAGCGGACCCCCAAATTATCGGCAAATGCGCAAACAGCGACCGTGTAGACCATCGCAGAAAGCAAGGGAAACAGGATCCCCCGGTTCCGCTCCTTCCGATTCCTGAAGAAGTCGACCGCCGCAATCCCGAAAATCAGCAGAGTGGGAATCGGCGTCTTCACCAAAAACGCATAAAGCGAATACCACCAGACTCCGCCCGGGAAAAACTTCCCGGCCAGGTAAATGGGATAGTCCTTGACATGGTTCAAGTTGACGCTTTGCATCCCCCTGAAGTAGAGGGTCAGGTCCGGCGAAAAAAAGTAGAACGCCTGTACTATGAAGGCAATGCCAAGCGCCGCCCCTGCGCCTGCCAGAACTCGGGTGCGGAGGGAATTCCCTTTCAGTCCTGGCCGGATCGTTTTCAAACGATCTTCCGGCCAAGTTGTGAAGAGCAGCAGAAAGAAAAGAGGCGCCAAAAACAATGCAGAAAACTTCGATGCCAGTGCCAGCGCCAGGCCGACGGAGGCAGCAACCAGATGCATCGATCTTCCGCCCTCGGAGAAACGCCAGAGAAAGAACATCGCCATGACGCTAAAGCAGCCCAACGCCACGTCCGTGGTCACGTAATGACTGTGCGCCAGGGTGGTGGGCTCCAGAGCAAGAACAAACAGGGATAACAAGCCGGCGCCGGCGTTCCGGTGGAGCTTCCAAGACCAAAGGAAGACCAGAAACGCCAGCAGAAGCCCCAGACCCAGGGCTGGAAGGCGCCCCCAGAACAAGATCCGATCGGCGTCCTGCGTGAACAGAAACTTGGAACCAAACAGTTGCTGGAAGGCGTTGTACAATTGATATTCCTCGGAGAATTGCGGATGACGCGGATACTCCATCTTCTCGTGATCCGCCGGATTCACCGAAGGCATTTTCAAATCCATGGCAAGCAGCGGTATGGAACAGAGCAGTTTGACCAGCGGCGGATGTTCCGGGTTGAGGCGAAACTCGCGAGCCTTCCAGTAGGCGTAGCCGGCCGGAAGATGGATGCGTTCGTCACTGGTGACCGAATCTCCCGCCATTTCCCAAATGGAGAGCCCCGCAAACAGCCCCAGCAGAGCAATTGCCGCGGGGATCACAAACCGGCGCGCCGTGTCGTCCATGGGACGGGCCGGCGCCGCCAGCGCATTTCGGGCGATGCGGTGGACCTTGGCGGGAGGAGATTGTGACCTTTTTCGACTCACCGGTTTACGTAATCCGCAAGCGGAACAGATCGTCGCCGGGGCCGCAGATGAACGGGGATGAACGCCACCCCTCCCGTTGATCCGCGTTCATTGGCGGCCCTGCCAAGATTTCCGCGGATGGCGGTGACAAGGGACACCAGCGCCGAGAACACCGCCGGGCCGGGATCAGCGACCCGTGTCCTTCCTCGAAGGAGAGCTCCACTGCATCAGCAGCCGTTCAACAATTTCGCCTTTCCCGATGTGCCGGTCCAATATCTCCAGCGCGTCCTGCTCGGTGCGCACTGTATACCAGATTCCCTCGGGATAGACGACGACACTGGGGCCAAATTCACACATATCCAGACAACCCGCCTGGTTGGCCCGCACTTGCCCCTTGAGCCCCCGCTTCTTAATCTCAAGCTTGAAGAACTCGCGCAGGTTCAACGACCCCTTTGCCGCGCAGCACCCTTTTGGGCTATCGGGAGGACGTTCATTGACGCATACAAAGATGTGATGACGGTAGCCTATGGCTTCCTCCCGAAGCAAGGCGTCCAGCAGCGCAGCCGCATCCTCGCTTTGCAACGCCTTCGCTCTTTGACGCTGGAACCCGGCCGCGCTCCGCGCAAAGCCGCCGAAGCTGTCCTTGCAGTCAAGCGCACTGCTCTAGAATATCAAAGACCGGTTGTGAACAGCCAGACGGGCCGGCCGGTTTTCGAATTCGCGCTACAGAAACCGGCGCCTGCCTCCGGCGGTTTTCCGAAACTCTGCTATACTCGATAGTTTTTGAATCGACGGAAAATTATGTCCGGGATACGCAATATCGCCATTATCGCCCACGTAGACCACGGGAAGACCACTCTGCTTGATGCGATGCTCAAGCAGAGCGGCGTGTTCCGCGCCAACGAGGTGGTGCGCGAACGGGTGATGGACTCAATCGATCTGGAGCGAGAGCGGGGTATCACGATTGTGGCCAAGAATACGGCGATTTTCTTCAATGGGTCGAAAATCAACATCGTCGACACCCCCGGCCACAGCGACTTCGGGGGCGAAGTGGAGCGGACGCTGAAAATCGTTGACGGGGCGATGTTGCTGGTCGACGCAAGCGAAGGCCCTTTGCCGCAGACCCGATACGTTCTCCGAAAAGCACTGGAGGGCCGCCTCCCCATCCTGGTTGTGATCAACAAGATTGATCGCCCTGACGCCCGCATCCAGCAAGTGATCAACGAGATTTATGACCTGTTTATTGACCTGGATGCGTCAGAAGGTCAGCTTGAATTTCCTATCCTGTATACAAATGCGCGGCTTGGAATCGCCTTCAACGACCCTGCAGAGACGGGACATGACCTAAAACCTCTGTTGGAGTCCATTGAAAGGCATCTGCCACCCGCCTCCGGAGACCCCGAGGGGCGACTGCAGTTCCTGGTGGCCAACCTCGATTACAGCGACTACCTGGGGCGCCTGGCCATCGGGCGGATCTTCGCCGGAACGATGGCGGTTAACCAACAAGTCAAATTGTCCCGCCTCAATGGTGAATTGTGCGATGCACGGATTTCCACCATCTTCACTTTTGAGGGCCTGAAACGAAAGGAAGTGGAAACGGCGGTGGCCGGCGACATTGTGGCGGTAGCCGGCATCGAATCAATCACCATCGGTGAAAGCCTCACCGATTTTGACGATCCAAGGCCTCTTCCCCCGATTCAAGTGGATGAACCGACGATTTCCATGATCTTCTCGGTCAACAATGCTCCTTTTTCGGGGAGAGAGGGCGAGCATGTCACTTCCCGTAAACTGAAAGAGCGCCTGGAAAAGGAACTGCTCACCAATGTGTCGATCCGAGTGGAGGCCACCGAGACAACCGAGTCCTTCAAGGTCTTGGGACGAGGAGAGCTCCAGCTAGCCATCCTGATCGAAATGATGCGGCGAGAAGGGTATGAACTGCAGGTGGGCAAGCCGCACATCCTGCAGAAAGAGATCAATGGCGCTCAGCACGAGCCGCGCGAACTATTGATTATAGACAGCCCCGAAATCTACCTGGGAGTGATCATGGAGAAAGCCGGGGCTCGCAAAGGTCGCATGATTAAAATGATCAACCATCAGAGCGGGCGCGTTCACCTTGAATTTGAAATCCCCTCACGAGGCTTGATCGGATTGCGAAGTGAACTGATGACCGACAGCCGTGGAACTGCGGTAATGAACACGCTGTTCCATGGCTACATGCCATGGCAGGGCGAGATCCCCGGCCGCCCAACCGGTGTGCTGCTGGCCGATCGACCCGGCAACGCGACCGCGTACGCGTTGTACAATCTACAGGAGCGGGGGGAGCTGTTCATCGGTCCTGGAATCGCAGTCTATGAGGGCATGATTGTAGGGGAAAATGCCCGGCTGGCCGATCTGGATGTCAACGTGGTTCGGGAAAAAAAGCTGACCAACATGCGTGCTTCTGTTGCAGATGAAGCGATCCGGTTGATTCCCTTTCGCAGTTTGAACCTGGAGCAGGCCATCGAGTTTGTCAACGATGACGAACTTGTGGAGGTGACCCCCGGCTCGATCCGGCTCAGAAAGAAGATCCTCCGCGCCAACCAACGCTAGCGTATTAAAACAAAGTACTTACGTAACGCCGGTTTCTGGTGTCAGATTTCGGGTCGACCCGTACGACGCTCAGTAGAAATGCCACACAATCCGCCCCCGTTCACGCTAGGGTAGTGTCCCTTAAATAACTTTACAGATTTGCCGGCGATTGCTAAGAAGGCCACCGTAGAGGACATCATCAAGAAGATCGACCGGGCGCGGGAGAAGGTTGAGCAGATCAAACCCGGATCCACCCTGCCCAGAGGGAAAAGGAAGGGGGCTAATCTGTAAAGTTATTTAAGGGACACTATAGTAGGGTTGCGGCTCTGCCGCGCTGCGCATTCTCTGCGACCCTCTGCGTCTCGGCGGTTGAGGACTGGCTGCCGTTTCAGAACCAGATCTTTGGGTTCCGGCTCTGTTGCCGGTGGGTTTCGATGGCCGGAGACGCATCATCGGTGTTGTAAATATGCCAAGAAGTATTACCCCAATAAAGACGACCGCCCTCAAGTTGCCCGCCGTGCTTGACGCATCAGATCAACGACGAGGAGCGCATACAAAAAGCTTGTGTTTTTGCATATCAATAGGCTCTAATAGTGCATAAACGAGGCGCCATGAGAACCACACTGGATATCGACGCAGAGCTTCTGGAAGAGGTGATGACAACCACCGGCTCTCCTTCCAAGAAAAAGGCCATCGAAACAGCCCTGAGGGAATTGCTGCGCGCCAGGCGGCGCGAAGAAATCCTCAACCTGATCGGCAACTATGAGGACTTCTCCTTGACCTTGGAGGAGTTGGACAAAATGCGCCGTGAATCGTGAAAAGGTCCTGGTTGACACTTCCGCCTGGATTCTCAGCTTCAGAAAGACAGGCCACACCGAACTCAAAGACTTCGTAAAGAGCGCGATTCTGGCCGAATCAGCGGCCACGTGCCCCGTTATCATCCTGGAGCTCCTTCAGGGTTGTCGGGATAAAGATGAGCGAGACACTCTCAGATCGCGCCTGGAAAGCCTCGAGGTTCTTCCCGTCTCTCCGGCAGTTTGGGACAGGGCCTATGAACTCGGGTTTTCCGTCAGAAGGAAAGGGCTGAGTGTGCCCACTACGGATCTGCTTGTCGCATCGGTCGCAATCGAAAGCTCATGCCTGATCGTGCACTGCGATAAGCACTATGAAATGATCCAGAACCACTCAACTCTGCGCGCCAGGTGGATGGGGCGCAAATGAGTTTCTGGTAGTGTAAGAACAGACGTGAAAAGCAGCGGAGTCACCGGCCAACCGGAGGCGAGCGCCCCTTCCCGCCGCGAATGGATGCGGGCCTCAATGGCGATTGCGGCGGTCTCAGCGCTCTTCCTTTCTCCGGCGTTGCTGACTTCCAGAGTCCTTCTGCCGGCTGATCTGCTGGCCAGTTATGCTCCCTGGGCGACCGAAGCGGCGAACGTTCCCCAGAATGCCAACCTCTCGGACTCCCTGCAACAGTTCTACCCTTATCTTCATTTTTTCAGAGAACAGATGCGCCGGGGACACTTTCCCCTTTGGAACCCCTATGTGTTGTGCGGCACGCCTTTTTTGGCCAACTCGGTAACGGCGGTCCTGTTCCCGATTACCTGGCTCGTCCTGGCGATCCCTCCGGAAACCTTCTTCGAGTGGAGCGCTTTCCTGAAGCTTTTCCTGGCAGGTCTTGGAACCTACGCTTTTGCTCGCGCCCGGCTGAGCGTTCGTCCGCCGGCAGCCTGGTGTGCGGCGACCGCCTACATGTTTTGCGGGTACCAGGTCTATTTTCTGGGGTTCCCCAACACTTACATCACCGCGCTGCTGCCGTGGAGCCTGCTTGCCCTGGAGGCCGGCTTTGTCGGCCCGAACATCCGATGCCGATGGGTCTTCTCCCTGCTGGTGGCAGCCCTGCTGGTGGCCGGACATGTCGAAAGCGCCGTTCTGGCAATCCTTTTCTTTCTGTTGTACCTGGGGGTCCTGGTATTTGAATCCGGGCCGAGACGGATGCAGGACTCGCTCAACATTGGGCAATCCTTGATGCCGTTCTTGTTACACTTGGTGTGGGCGGCGTTCTTGGCCGGGGCCGCGCTGCTGCCGTTTGCCGCGTACCTCCGGGAGAGCGCTACTTTTCTAAACAGAACCCAGGCAGTCAACCCCTTTCATGTCCCCCTGCTGCGGCTGCCCGCGATGCTGGTTCCCTATTTCTTTGGGTCCCCTGTTTTCAACCCGAGTGGGGCGACCGTCGGCCAGATGGAGCAGTGCATCTTCATCGGAGCCATCCCGCTGCTGCTCGCCTTCTACGGGATGTCCCGATCCGCCAATTGGCGTGCTCCCGCCATCATCGCGGGCTTCATCCTCAGCTTTCTGATCACCTTCGGTATCTGGCCTTTCTTTCACCTGTTCACTTCACTGCCGATCCTGAAGCAGGGCAACCATGTTCACGCCATCCAGATATTCCAATTCTGCTCAGTGCTGCTTCTGGCAATGGGGCTGGAGCGCTGGGCCGGCATGAACCGGAAACTGAGGACGTTGCCGGCTCTTTTCCTGGCCGTTCAGCTTGCCCTCCTGCTGTGGCAATCCCGGCTCCACACCCAGTTTCCTTTCCTGACTTTTCAGACCAAAACTCCGTGGTATGGAGTCATTTCGCTTTGCTTTCTCATCTTGTTCTGCGCGACCCAGCTAAAGCCCGCGACAGCTCCCGGTCTCCTGGCAGTTCTGTTGCCAGGCCTCGGGTTTCTGTATGGCTATTGCTTCAATCCGGCAGCTTCTTCTCACCTGCTGGAACCGCACGCGGCGTTGCGCCAGATGGAGCAAAGCGCCAGGCTGGCAGGAATTGGAGACGGCACACTGCTGCCGAACATGTCCCTGTCAGCGGGGCTGCGGGACTTTCGCGGCTATGAGTCGGTCGTTCTGTCGCGCACGCAGACCTTCTTCAACCGTCTGACCGGCCGGATTAATGACCCCCAGCACTCGCTCCATCAGGTTGACTCCGGCGTGGCCACAGTTCTAAGGCAGTGCGGCGTGCAATACCTGGTCTCCCCCTCGCCCCTGATGCTGCCCGCCTGGACGCGGCTGGAGGCTCGCGGCGCTTTTGTTTATCGCGCGCTGGAGCCGGCTTCAAGAACGCAGTTTGTCTCGCGCGCCAGGAGCGCGACTGCGGCTGACAGCTTGACGGCGCTTCTTGAAGGGCGCACCGAGAATATGCTGTTTCTCGAAAAGGAGGGATTAGACCGCCGCGGTTCTGCCTCCGGAATGGTTCGAACCTTACGGGAGATGCCCGATCGGATGCAGTATGCCGTGCACGCGGCGGCGGCGGGATTTCTTCTGGTCCGCGAAGCGGCCGATGGAGGATGGGGGGCCCGGGTTAACGGGCGACCGGCCGAATGGGTCCGAGCCAACTATCTTTTTATGGCCATAGCCGTGCCGGCCGGGGATTCGGTCGTTGAGTTGAACTACCGGCCCTGGAGTTGGATTGGAGGCCTTGCTTTGACGCTTCTA
>JACQGG010000083.1 GCA_016199665.1 Acidobacteriota bacterium
AAGCCGCCGCCGCACGCCTTTTCTCTCCCCGGTTTGCGCTCAAACAGTGTGACCGCATGTCCGGCTCGCGTAAAGAGGCTGGCTGCGAGGCTTCCGGCAGGACCGCCGCCGACGATCCCGATTCTCATGGGATGGTATATTAGCAGCACCTGCAAACTGCAGCGTGAACCGGGCAGGAGCCGCGAGTTTCATGTTTGAGATTGTCGCCAGAGACTGCCGCAGCCGGGCGCGAGTGGGCAGGCTCCTTTTGGCTCACGGAAGGGTCGATACGCCGGTCTTTATTCCGGTTGGAACAGCGGCAAGCGTCAAGGCAATGCCGCATGAGTATCTGGAACGGGCGGGCGCGCAGATTATCCTGGCCAACACCTACCATCTCTACCTGCGCCCCGGAGACGAGCGCATCGAGCGACTGGGCGGGCTCCATCAATTCATGTCGTGGCCCCGCTGCATACTCACCGACAGCGGCGGCTATCAGATGTTCAGCCACCGCGATCTGATTTCTGTAAACGAGGAAGGCGCCTGCTTCAAGAGCCATCTGGACGGGTCCAAACACCTTTTCACTCCAGAAAGATCCATGCGGGTGCAGCAGCGCCTTGGCAGTGATGTCATGATGGCGCTGGACGAATGTACGCCCTATCCCGTCACCCATTTTGAGGCGGCCAGGTCTCTGGAACTGACCTTGCGCTGGGCTGCACGGTGCAAGCAGTTCTGCAGCCTCCAGGAGGACAGCCGTCAGGTGCTTTTCGGCATCGTCCAGGGAAGCGTATACGCAGACCTGCGCGCGCGGTCGGTGCAGCGACTGCTGGAGAGCGGCTTTGCCGGGTATGCCCTGGGCGGGTTGAGTGTCGGAGAGCCCAAGCCGGTGATGTATGAGGTGACGGCTCAGTGCGGAGAACTGCTGCCGGAGTCCGCTCCGCGCTACCTGATGGGGGTGGGAACGCCGCCCGACCTGCTGGAATGCGTCACCGCCGGCATCGACATGTTCGACTGTGTGCTGCCGACCCGGAACGCGCGCAACGGCTATCTGTTCACCAGTTGCGGGCCTGTCTCAATCAGGAACGCTCGATATGCCGAGGACCCCCTTCCCCCGGATGAGAGCTGTTGCTGTCCCGTCTGCCGGCGCTTTTCTCGATCCTATTTGCGCCACTTGTATGTGGCCGGAGAGATCCTGTCGAGCGTCCTCAACACGGTCCACAACCTCCACTTTTACCTTGACCTGATGTCAAGAATTCGCCAAAGCATCGCCTCCCAAAAACTGCTCGAATTTAAGAAGGAGTTCCTGCGAAAGTACCAGAGCGAGGCCGAACCGGGAAGGTGAGCTTCCATGGCGCCCAGAATCGTGTATAGTAGCCAAGTTCTTGAGAGGAAGGGATAATGGAATCTTTGTGGATTCTGGCCCAGATCGTACCCGGGGGGCAGTCGGTGATTCAATTCCTGCCGATCATCCTGATTGCGCTTATTTTCTACCTGCTCGTATTTCGCCCCATGAAATCTCGACAGAAGAAATTGGAGGCGACGATCTCGGCTCTAAAGCCCGGGGATCGGGTGATTACTTCAGGCGGGATCTACGGTTCAATCGCGGCGGTAAAGGACAAGACTTTTCTGCTGCGAGTCTCAGAGCAGGTCAAGATTGAAGTCGCCAAGAGCGCCATTACCGGTTTGCAGCCGGATGAAAGGCCGGGGCCGTGACTTGGGCGCTGCCGCTCTCGGGTAGACGATGAACAGAAAACAACTGTATCGGATTTTAGTCATTGTGGCGGTTCTGGGCGTCAGCGTCTACTTCTTTTACCCGCCCCGGGACAAGATTAGGCTGGGGCTGGACCTGAAGGGCGGAATTCATCTGGTGCTTCAGGTCGTCACTCGCGACGCTCTGGAGGCGGAGGTCAGTCAGGCCATGGACCGCATCAACGGCGAGATGCGGGACAAGAACATTGCAGGAGCCACCGTCACCATTTCCGACCTGGACATCCTGATCTCGGGAGTTCCTCAGGATCGCGATCAGGCCATGCGCGAACTGATCGACCGGAATCTGGCGGGCCAGTTTGAGTCTCAGGTCAATTACCAGGGGACAGGCGTGCAGTACCGCCTGCGCATGATACCGGCGGCGCGGCGGGCGCTGGGGCAGCAAACTGTGCAGCAGGCGCTGGAAACCATCCGCGGGCGCGTGGACGCTCTGGGGGTGGCGGAGCCGACGCTGCAGCTCTACGGGGGCGGAGATGTCACCGATCAGATCATCGTCGAGCTTCCCGGCGTGGACGATCCTGGCCGCTATATCAATATTATTAAGACCACGGCCCAGTTGGAACTGAGGCTTCTGTACAGCGACGGGACTGGAGACGGCAAGGCGGGGCCGTACGGGACGCGCGAAGACGCCGCGCGCGCCTTTGACAACAGCATTCCCCCCGATTACGAGATTCTTCCCTATCGGGAGAAGAGTGCCGACCAGATCAGCTACCTGGTGCTGCGCCGCGGCGCCTCCATCACGGGGATCGATCTGAAGAACGCCCGTCGCGGCCAGGACCTTAACGGCGCTCCCTTGGTGAACTTTTTTCTGACCAGCGGCGGCAGAGAAAAGTTTAGCCGGGTGACGGAAGCCAACGTGAAAAAGCGGCTGGCGATTATCTTGGATCGCGAAGTAAAATCCACCCCGGTCATTCAGCAGAAGATTGACGACGAGAGCGCCCAGATCACAGGGCAATTCACCATTCAGCAGGCTGACGATCTGGCGCTGGTGCTGCGAAGCGGCGCGCTCCCTGCCTCCATCCAGATTCTGGAAAATCGAGTCGTGGGGCCGTCTCTGGGACTGGATTCAATTCGGCAGGGGATTGTCGCGTCGATCGTGGGGCTGGTGCTGGTGTTATCGGCCATTCTGATCATTTACAAGTTTTCCGGCATGAATGCCTTTGCCACCCTCATTGTCAACCTGATGGTGCTGCTGGCGGTCCTGGGGGCTTCCCGCGCCACGCTCACGCTCCCCGGCATTGCGGGAGTCATCCTGACCATCGGAATGGCCGTCGACTCCAATGTCCTGATCTTCGAGCGAATCAAGGAGGAACTGCGCCTTGGCAAGTCGGTGCGGGCGGCGATTGACGCAGGATTCGACAAGGTTTTTGCCACGATCATCGACACGCATGTCACCACCTTGGTTTCTTCGTTTTTTCTTTTCCAGTTTGGAACCGGGCCGGTGCGCGGCTTTGCGGTTACGCTGGCGGTCGGTCTGGTGGCGAATATATTTGCGGCCGTTTATGTCTCGCGCACCATGTTCGGTACTTTGCTGGAGATCCGTGGAGGCACAAAACTGTCCATTTAAGGAACCTTTGAGCGGGCTCCGGTGTCAGTACGCGAGGAGACGTTCCCAAGCGGGATGGCCGGGCAGTTAAAGCGAAAATGCAATTCTTCAAGAATGCAAACGTCGATTGGATGAGCCTTCGGTGGGTTTTCATGGGGTTGTCCATTCTTCTGACGATCGCCGGAACCGTGTCCCTCTACCTGAAGGGCGGTCCCAGGCTGGGAGTTGATTTTACCGGGGGCACTCTGGTCTACGTCCGCTTTAGCAAGACCCCCGAGATCGACCGGATTCGGGAGGCGCTGCGTAGCGGGGGCATCAAGGCGGATGAAGTCACTCGCTACGATGAGCCGGACAAGAACCAGGTACAGATCAAGCTGGCGCGGATTGAAAGCGAGCAGACCGAGGACTTGAGCCGCGGGTCGAGCCAGATTTCTGAATCTCTCCGGAAGGTGTTTGACCCGGCCAGCGTGGCGTCCAATAAGCTGGATCTGAACAGCGTGGGAGTGGACAGCCTGACATCCGCCTTGCAGGGCTGGGACCCGGAAAAGCTGCAAGGGCGCGCCGGCGCCGGCGAGCATTATGCACAGGCATCCAGAGATATTCTAAGGCTGCGCGCAGAGCGGGGAGGCTTGTTTGCCAGCTTTGACGCGCTGAATCAGATTGGGGTGCCGCAGGCGGTGGTGGATCGGCTGAAAATGGACAGCTATCTCGGGTCCTTCACTGTGCTCAGCGTAGATAGCGTTGGGCCCAAAGTGGGCCGGGATCTGCAGAGCCGGGCGCGCGACGCTATTCTGTTTTCGCTGCTTGGCATGCTCGTGTATATCGCCTTTCGCTTTAAGTTCATTTACGGCGTCGCCGCCATCATTGCT
>JACQGG010000080.1 GCA_016199665.1 Acidobacteriota bacterium
GGGACGGGAGTGACTCGAGGATGGGGTATCATGTCAGTCATGAAGGCGCCTGGGCAGACACAACCAATTTACCGTCGGAAGCCGAATTATGTCAAAATTGTTTGCCCATTCTCCGCCGCTCGCTCGCGCGGTTCCGTGACGACCTTGGGCTGGTTCCGGCTGCGCCGGCGGCGCCAGCTGCGCCGGCCGCAATTCGGCAATTCCCTTGAATCGGGATCACGTCAAATGCTATGATAAAAAAGGCACTTAAGGTGTCTGCGCCAATGTTTGCGCTTTGATCGTCGAGGTGAATGTTGCGTAATAATCAGCTTCTGTCCGGATCGCGGAAAACGCAGCCCAAGAGCTTTTTGCCTGACTCGCTGCCTGTTGCGGTGCTGGCGATTGACAATGCAATCGAGTCTATCACGCTACGACCGATCCTCGCGAAACTTAACTTTCGGATCATGGAAGCGAAGTCCCCTGCCGCAGCGCTGGAGGTGGCGCTAAAGCATACGGCGCGGCTGGTGGTCGCATCCCTGAACCTTTCACAGCAGAGCGGCTATGAGTTCTGGCAGCATTTGCGCCAGCATAAGAGCACGGAAAGCACTTCCTTCCTGTTTATCACGCCCCAGGGAACGACTCCGGACAAGCTGATACAACATGAGACGTTTGCAAGCGACTACGTACAGCGCCCGCTTGACCTGGCTGAATTTGAGCGGCGTTTGAATGGTGTCTTGAGATCCCGGCTGCCAGAGCGCCCGAAATCTTTCGAGGCGAGACCTAAAATGGCGCCCCCTGCAGGCGAGCCGAAATCGAATCCCGAGGTCGCAGCGACGGGCCGGCCGTCTGGCGTCCGGAACGCGCGCATCTGGCAGGCTCGCTCCACTCCGTCACCCAATGACCCGAGCCCGGCGGCGTCCCGGATTGATCCCCCTCCTGCGCCCGCGGCTCGTACTCGGAACCCGTTCACTCGAACCGGGACGCTGGAAGCGCCCGATCCAGTGATACACGAGAAGAGCGCCGTTTCTCCTCCGGACGAAGGCGTCATGTCCCGGGAGGCATGGCAGCCAAGGAAGCAGACTTCGCCGGCAGTTGTCGAAGGGCAGGCGCTGCCGGGCGCGCCGGCGACTGAAGCCAGGACACCCGCCGCTCGCCCGGTTTCGCCGGAGCCTGCAGCGGCCGAACCCGCCGGAGGCGCAGATGTCTCCTACAAAGAAGGGGTGGTCTTTGTGCTTGCTTCGATTCGGCGTGTCGAAGCAGGTCAACCGGTCGACCTGCAGAAGGGGATGTCCATCGCGCGCAGTATCATTGAGGGCCTTAAAAGAGGTCACGCGCTGCTGCTGCTGGCGACCGATCGCGTACCGGAGTTCTCGCTGGCTCAAAGCTCCGTGAATGTCTCAATCATCGCCTGCAGCATCGCACGAACGCTGGGCATGGGCGAACATCGAATCCTGCGGGTGGCCCTGGCCGGCCTGTTGCATGATATCGGGAGCGTCAAGCTTCCCAAGAACTTGCTCTACAAGTCAGGTTCATTCACCGCTGCGGAGCGCGACGCGGTCGAGAGAGTGCCGGCTTATTCGGCGCAGATTCTGGCAAACATCGCGGGATTCGAATGGCTCCCCCAACTGGTGGCGAAGGTCAACGAGCGTGCCGACGGTGAGATGGCATCCCTGGGACCTGAGGAGCGAGAACTTCGGGATGAAGCTGACGCAGTCGGTATTGCCATGGTTTTCGAGGCTTGCACCCACAAGCGTCCGAATCGCGAAGCGATGACGGGGTACCAGACCCTGGAGGAGCTGATCAAGGGAGTCCATCAGTTCCCGGATCGCATCACCAAGGCGATGATCCGGAGTTTCTCCGTGTACCCTTTTAATGAATTCGTTCTGCTCAATACCGGGGAGATCGGGCAGGTCATTGACATCCATACGGAAAATCCGATGCGCCCCGTTGTGCGGCTGCTTTTTACTGTCGACAAAGAACCCGTTCACGTATCCAGGGTTGTTGACTTGGCCCAGAACTCCTCCGTCCATATTACTCGTGCCATTACCTGGCGGGACCTTCCCTCGGCCGGTAAGGCTGCGAGGGGATAGTCGCGGGTGATGAAAGTTCCGGTGGCCGCAGTCCTGCTGTTTGCTCCGGCTCTCGTATGGGCTCAAAGCATCCAGCCTCCGGCGGTATCTGCCGGTGATTCCCAGGTCCAGCAGCCCCCGAGCGCTCCGCCGGCAACCTCTCCCGGCCTGTCACAGCCGGGCTATCTGTTGGGCCCGGGCGACACCCTGAAGGTGAACGTCTGGACCGGCAATGAGTACGTGCAGGATACCTTGACGATGGCGCCGGACGGCACCTTGTTCATTCCATTTTATGTCAACAAGCTGGTGAAAGCCTCCGGACTCACTGCTGCACAGCTTCGCGATCTGATTCAATCCGAACTGGACCAGATCTTTCAGCAGCCGATTGTGCAGTTGATTACGGTCGGTTTTGAAAGTCAGAAAGCTTTCCTGGTCGGTGAGACCACTACCGCGGGCCAGTTTCCGATTTTCGGAAATACGCGCATATTGGACTTTGTCGTTCAGCATGGCGGCTTTACTCCTCGGGCCAACCTTGCCGCCGTTCAGGTCACGCGGGCGGGCGCAGCCCAGTTGTCGGTCAACGTTCTGGATATCGTGCTCAAGGGAGATCAGTCTCAGAACCTGGTCGTCATGCCGGGTGACATCGTGTTTGTGCCGTCGCTGGAGACTGTGTCGAAGAGGTATTTCGTTCTGGGCGAAGTGAGAGCCCCGCAGATGGTTCAAAGTCCGCAGGATCTGAACCTGCTGGAAGCGCTTTCCAGAGCCGGAACCGTGGCGCCGACGGGAGAAGCCAGCCGGATATTTGTGGTGCGCCAGAATCCGGAAGGCTCCGAAGTGAAGGAAATCAAGTTCAGCGATATTTACAGGACGGGAGACCTGTCTCGCAATATACCGCTTCAGAGCGGCGACATCGTCTACGTGCCCAAGAACAGGCGCACCCGTGTAAACGATGTTCTCTCCGCAATAACTCCTTTGATGAACTTCATCCGTGACTCCGCTTTATTTTTGGATATTGTGCGCGGGAGAAGATAACCCATGGCTCAGATCGAAGTTAATCTCAGGGATATTTATCGCGTTCTGAGGAAGCGGAAGTGGATCATTGTCGTTGCCCCGATTCTCATGGCGGTCGCGACTTTCTTCATGACGGCGCCGCCGGTGCCGGTTTATGAGGGCAAGGCGCTGGTCAAGATCAGCCGCAGCTCTATCCTGACCGGGCTTCTGGTCGACTATATCAGCTACAGTCCCTACGACAACATGTCGACGCAAATCCTGGTGGTGACCAGCCGGCCGGTGCTGGAAGAGGTCGCAAAGCGGCTGAACATGATGCCCCCCGGGACGAATCCCGACAGCGCAGTGGACAACCTGAAAGGGCGGGTGAACGCGCGTCAACAGGGAAACAGCGATATTCTTGAGATCACGGCGACCGGACTTTCCCGGGAGCAGGCCATCACTCTGGCAAACCTCACGGCCGAGGTTTATATCAAACAGTCCGCCGCCGCCAAGAACAAGCGCATCGACGATACGGTTGATTTTGTCGGCAAACAGTTGGCCCTGACCGACGCTGACCTGAAGGAGGCGGAGGAGGCTTACACCGCGTTCAAACAGGCCAATGGGAACGCGCTGGCTCTCAACTCGACTCAAACGCTGGAGATTCAGGAGAAGCGGTTCCTGTACCAGCAGAAGATGCAGGACGCGCGTGCCGCTCTGACCACGCTGGCGCGAGTGCAGCAAAGCAAGGACTACGAGGCGGTGTCGCAGGCCTTGCTGCAGTTGGATGAACCCATGTCGCGGACCTTGGGTGACGAACTGGCCCGGCGGTCAAGCTCCATGGCGGACCTGCGCAACAAGAAAGCAGATCTGCTGCGTTATCAGAGGGAAGCTTCGCCTCCGGTGATTGCCGTCTCCGCCCAGTTGAGCGCCGAAGAGCGTCGCCTGGAGTCGCAGGTGGGCGCCCTGACAAGGCGCCTGACGCGGGTGGCGTCTGAATACGAGAGACTGGACAAAGTGCTGGCCGGGCAGGAGGCCGATATCGCCCGCCAGCCGATGCTGCTGAGAGAATTGGAAAAGCTTCAAACTGCAATCAGGGAAAAGCAGGAGATGGCATCCAACCTCCGCAAACGCCTTCAGGACGCGGAAATCCAGCAGAAGGAAAAAATCGAGGACATCAGCTTTGTGGAGCGTGCCCAAAGCGCCGGCCGGCTGGCGGAAAACAGCCGCTACTACCAGGCCCTGATTGGAATGCTGGTCGGGGTGCTGCTGGGGGGCGTTTTCGCATTCGTGCTCGAGTCGCTGGATACCTCGATTGGAACCATCGAGGATGTTGAGGAATATATCAGCGCATCGGTGCTGGGAGTCATCCCGCACATCCAGATCGAAGAAGTCATGAGCCGGCTGAAGTTGGAGGACTTTCCCTCCCATGTCACCGGCGAGGATCTTAGCCGCTTTTCGCGGCTGGTGACCCACTTCGATCAGAAGTCGGTTGCCGCCGAGTCCTACCGTACCTTAAAGACCAACGTGGCCGGCGCCTTGGCCCGGAACGGGAGCAAAGGAAAGAAGGTTATCCTGATTACCAGCTCGGTGCTGCAGGAGGGGAAGACTACTTCGTCCTGCAACATCGCCTTGGCTTTTGCCCAGGGCGGGCAGAAGACGCTCCTGATTGACGCCGACTTGCGGCGTCCCATTACCGACAAGGTGTTCGGCGTGGAGCGATCCCCCGGGTTGACGGAGGTGCTCTTCGGTACCCGGACATTGAAGGAATGCTGCCGCACCGTGGAAGATTTCATTTTGGGAGACTTCGGTCTGAAAATGGCGCAACTGACGCCTGGTCTCGGGTTTCTCTACCTTCTGCCGGCAGGGCGGATTGCCGACAATCCGGCCGAGCTGCTCAACTCTGTGGCGATGGACAAGTTGATCGCCGAAGCCCGGGAAATGTTTGAAATTGTGGTGATCGACGTCTCGCCGGTGCTGCCGGTGGCTGACGCCTCCATCCTGGCTCCTAAGGTGGACGGTGTAATCATGTCGTATCAGATCGGCCGCATCGGCAGGGAAGTGCTGAAGCGGTCCAAGATGCGGCTGGAGACCCTGGGCGCCACCATTCTGGGCATCATCATGAACGACATCCAGGCGGAAATCGACTACCGCCGCAGCGACTACTATTATCACTACCGGTATCGATACGAGCCGAATCTGCCACAGGAAGGGGCGCCGTTGCTGGAGCGCCTGAAGCGAAAGCTCAGAGGGTCCAAATCTACCCGGAGTCCCGCCCGGCCGGCGGCAACGAGCAAGGAGACCCAGAATTTGCGGCCGCCGCCTCCGTCGGCTGCTTTCCCGCCTCCCGGCGACAGCGAGCTGCGCGACATCATGGGACTCACCGATGACAAGTAATCGGGTTCCGGGGGTCAGCTAGTGGATAGGGTCGTTGCTGCCAGAAGCCAGCAGGCTCTGAGTCTGGTGCTGCTGGCGGGGTTTTGTCTTGGGGCTGCCTATCTTGTCTCCGGCGCTGAGGTGGGCGTGACGGCCCTGGTGATGGTGGGGCTGACAGTCGGTGTGGTGGCATTTCTCCGGGCTGAAGCGGCGATCTATCTGATCATCGTTGCCATGCTGCTGTCACCCGAAATAGGAATCGGGGAACTCAGCGGCGGAGAGCGCTCGGCCAAAGGAATCACGCTCCGCTTTGACGACTACCTGCTGGTGATCATCGGTCTTGCCTGGTTTTTTAAGTCAGCGGTCTACAAAGAACTGAATTTTCTGGTTAACACTCCGATCAACAAGGCCATGTACCTTTACTCGGCAGCCTGCATCTTGTCGACCTTGCTCGGCATCCAGGCCGGCAATGTGAATCCCATCATCGGATCGCTGTTCGTGCTCAAGTACCTGGAGTACTTTTTTCTTTTCTGGATGGTTGTCAACTCCACTCACAGCCAGGCCCAGATTCGTCGCTATTTCTTCGTCCTGGTGGGCGTGGCGTGTGTGGTGAGCCTGGTGGCGATTCTGCAGATTCCGTCCGGCGCCCGAGTCACGGCTCCCTTTCAGGGCGAGCACGGCGAGCCCAATACGCTGGCGAGCTACCTGCTGCTGATCATGGCGCTGGTGCTGGGAGTGGCGCTGACGGCAAAGAAGTACGGCTGGGCCCTGATGGGCCTGTTTTTCTTTATGCTGATCCCCTTCATCTACACCTTGTCGCGGACCTCGTACGCCGCGTTCGTGCCGGTACTTTACGTGCTCTGCTACGTGACGCGAAAGTATTTCCTGATGGCCGCGCTGACGATCATCGCGCTCATTGTCCTGGCCGCCCCGGAGGCGGTGCTTCCGGCTGTCGTGATCAGCCGGATAAAGTCGACATTTGGAGAGCCCAAGGTGTCCGGGCAGATTATGGTGCAAGGGCGGCGCTTTGATCCTTCCACCGAGGCGCGCTTGACCAGTTTTGGCGACGCGCTCGATGCCTTTCAGCAGAAGCCGCTGTTCGGGTGGGGGGTCACGGGAAGGGGATTCATCGACTCTCAGTATTTTAGAGTCTTGATAGAGACAGGTGCGCTGGGGACGGTCCTGTTTGTGTACCTCATGGGTCACGTGTTCTTTATCGCTCGAAAGGCGATCGTCACTTTTCGAGGCCGGGACCCTTTGTTCTACGGTTTGTCCTGTGGATTTGCGGCTGGCGCCGCAGGGCTGTTGGTTGCCTGCCTCGGCACCAACGTATTTATCATCGTCCGCATCATGGAACCGTTCTGGCTCGTCTGTGCCATGCTTTGCGTGCTGCCGACGGCGGTCAAACCGGAAGAAAGTGCCCTTCCCGCGGCGAGACAGGTGAGAGCCGCCTGATGTGCGGGGTTGCAGGGTTCACTGGCCGGTGCGACCAACGCCTGCTGGAACAGTTCGCGCAGGCGCTCCGCCACCGGGGGCCGGATGACCGCGGAGTTCTGTGCGACGGGCGGATCGGGCTCTCCAGCAATCGCCTGGCCATCATCGACCTTGCCACCGGCCGGCAGCCGTTATTCAATGAGGATGGCAGTTGCGCCATTGTCTTCAACGGCGAAATCTACAACTTCCGCGAGCTTCGAGCTGACCTGCAAAGCCGGCACCGGTTTCAGAGCCAGGGCGATACCGAAGTGATCCTGCACCTTTACGAGGAAAAGGGAACAGACGTTTCCCGGCACTTGAGAGGGGACTTCGCCTTTTGCATCTGGGACGCAAACAATCAGACCTGCCTGCTGAGCCGCGATCCGCTCGGTGTCAAGCCCTTGTTTTACGCGATCACCGGTTCCGGAAATCTCGTCTTCTGCTCCGAACTTGCGCCGCTGCTGCAGCATCCCGAGATCTCGGCGGAGCTGGACCCGGAGGCTGTCCTGGAGTATCTGACCTGCCTCTGCATCTCTGCGCCGAGAAGTCTGATCAAGGGGATAAGGAAGCTGCATCCGGGGGAATCGCTGCTCTGGAAACAGGGCGCCGTTCAGACGTGGCGCTATTGGCAGATCCCCGCAGTTGAGGAAACCCACGGGCCGGCGGGCGAGTTCAGGGCGCAGACGCTGGCCTTGCTGCGCACCGCGGTCCACCGGCGGCTGATCGCCGACGTTGGAATCGGGGCGTTTCTCAGCGGGGGAGTGGATTCCAGCCTGATCGTCGCTCTGGCCAGCGAGCAGTACCGGGATCTGAAGACCTTCTCGGTGGGCTATGAAGAGTCGGACTTCGACGAGCTGAAGTTTGCCCGGAAGGTCAGCCGCCGGTACCGCACCGACCACCACGAGTTTGTTCTGAGGCCGGACTCGAGGCTGCTGCTGGAAGAGGTCATCGCGGCCATGGATGAGCCGATTGCCGACTCTTCGGCGGTGCCGACGTTCCTGGTGGCGCGCGAAACCTGCCGCTTCGTCAAAGTCGTGCTTTCCGGGGTCGGCGGTGACGAGTTGTTTTCCGGGTATCCACGCCATCTGGGCGCAAAATCCAGCGAACGGCTCCCGGCGGCCCTAGCCGCACCCATCTCGGCGGCATCCCGCCTTTTGTCCAGCCGCCCTTCGGGACAGGATCTGGGCGGCCGGCTGCGCCGCTTCGGACAGGGAATCGACGCAGAGCCGTCGCAGCAGTACTGGCTCTGGACAACGTTCCTGGATCCGTCAACACGCAACGCTCTGTGCGCGTGGTCGCCCGGCTCCGACAACGCCTTTGAAGGGGAATATCGCCGGCTTTTCGAGCAAGCGCCTGGGAGTTATCTGGACAAGATTCTTCGGGTGGATCTAACCCGCTACCTTGCCTCCGATCTGCTGAAGATCGGAGACACGATGACCATGGCGAATTCGCTGGAGCTTCGGGTGCCTTTTTGCGATGCGGATCTGGTGAGCCATGTGGCCCGCACGCCGTCCGCCGTCCGCTTCCCCGGCTACCGGCTCAAGCCGATTCTCAAAGAGATCGCTCTGGATTTTTTGCCACGCGAAATCGTGCAGCGCAAAAAGCAGGGGTTCATGGTCCCCATTGGGAACTGGTTCCGCCGCGAGCTGAAGCCCTACCTGGAAGGGGAACTGACGCGCCGCAAGCCGCCGCCTTGCCTGAATTCGGACACGATTGCCCGCCTGGTTCACGAGCACACTTCAGGGCGGAGAAACCATACGCACCTGCTATGGGCTATTCTGGTTCTGACGCGCTGGCTCGCGCTGCATCCCCAGGTGGAAATCGAGCCGGCCCTGTGCTCGCGCTGAGGGGCACTGATTAGCGTCACGTTGAGGACCGCCATCGGGCGTGGCTTCCACGCCTGACGGAGGCGCCGGCCTTCGCGGTCAGTCTTATGCTCCGAGGCGCTCAATCGAGTCCCCGGAGAGTTTATGAATTGGGCAAGGATTTTGCGTCATGCCTGGCCTGTGCTTTCTCCCTGTGAATTGCCGGGGCGATGATCAACGTGCTGAGCAATGAGCTGTCCGGCAAAATACTGCCAGCAGAAGAGCAGCCACAATACGATATTCAGCACCGCAATCAACAGGCTGGCGCCGGTGAAGAGCTTGGTAGCGCCAAACTGGCGGAATAGATCCGGCAGGCAGCAGAAATCGCGCCCAAGCCCGCCGTAGGCCAAGAACTGAATAAACCAGGGCAGGCTGACTAGGAAAGTCATGGCAAACAGCCTCCGGCTGAGGAGCGCAATCAACAGCAGAGGGGGAATAAAGACGAAAAACTGGTTGAATTGGACATTGATTTGAACCATGGTGTAGGCATAACCCATCATGATCATGCTCAGAAAAATATAGACGCGCTCTACCGGAAGTTTCTTGAACAGTTGCGCAAGGCTTAAGAGCCAGACGAATATCATGAGAGCCGAACCGATCACTTTCGGATCCGCCCCGAATCGGGTAGCAAAGTTTGAAGGCAAAATGGCCTCCTCACCGAAAATTCGATAGGTGAGAACCTTGATAATCCACCACAGATTCCAATTTCGGGCGCTCAATACTTCGACTGCCCACACTCCGAGATCGCGCAGGGCGATGGTGGTTCCCAGAAGGGCGCTCAGGATGGCGCCTGATACCACAAACGGCCACAAAATGACCAGGGACACGAGAAGAATCGCGGCCAGATAGACCGGCCACATTCTTGCCTTAGTCTCTTTCAGACAGACAGCGGCTGTAATCGGAAGCAGCAGGATCCCCTGCGGCTTGACCCACAGCGCAAGGGCCGTCATAAGCACGGCCGGCAGGTATCGCCGGCGGTATAACAGCATCAGTGCCGGAAGGGTAAACAGGACATAAAGAGGATTATCGTACCCGAGGATCGTCGAATCCAATAGGACAATCGGATTCAGCCAGTAGAACACGGCCGCGGCAACAGCCAGCCTGTGGTCCCACGTTCGAAAAAAGAAGAAAATAACCCAAGTGATAAAGATGGATGCCAGGAGCATTGGAAAACTGATAAACACATTGAATAAGCGGCTGTTTTCCATCGTGCCGGAGATAAATCTGTAGGCAGTACCGGACCAATGCAACATGTACACGCTGACTGGAGGATACATCACCATGTAGTAACCGTAGGGTACGGTCCCGCCTCTCGGAGCTTCCTGGCCCGGCGGCTCCAAAGGTATGAAGTGAACCGAGGTACGCAGGGCGTTGAAGCTGTCGCCAATGGATGTGCCATGGCGGCGCGCGTGATCCAGCAGCGCCGCGTCGGGAGCGCTGTACATTCGCTGCAACCCCCTGGATTGAGTCAGGACAGCCCATGATTTGAAATCTTCCATATCGGCATCCCCGAGACCGAAGAGCCCGACAGCGCGAATAATGAGTCCGGTGGCAAAGAGGAGGGTCAGGAGTCCCTTACTGGCGGTTCCGGCGGAAAGGACCCGCCGATACCAGGATTGAAATGGGCGTTCCAGTCTGTCTGACAATCTTTCGAGCATCAAGCAAGCCGTTCCTTAATCAAGCCCGGAAAGAGGTAGAAGCCTCTTTCAACGAGGAAGGATCAGTCGGGAATGCGATAGAGACTGAAGTCCTTGTTGCGTGAAACCTGGGGCAGCTCCAGATTCCAGCCGGCGTAGGTGATCACCTGAGTGACTCCGAATTTCATTCCAACCCGCTTCCACTGCTCTGAGGACCTCGACTCCCAGACAGCTTTGTTGATGGCTGTCGGCACGGCAGCATCCCTTTCGGCATGAGGAGGGGGACTGAACAGGTCCACACCGTAAACCTCGCGCAATATCGTGTTCATTTCCGGTCCGGCCTCAAGCGTATAGTTCAGAATATCCAGGGTGCCCGGTTCCAGAAGCACGGGTCGTCTGGTACGGAACTGCATCAGCGTCATGTCCGAGCAAGGCAGAAGCAGACCCGAGGCGAGAGACGCTTCTCTGAAAAGCGGATCGTCGGTCCAGTCGCGAAAGTCAAGCTGATTCCAGTTGAACGCCGTTTTTACTGACACTTGAATCATAACCAACGCGACGATCAGAAAAGCGAACCTGCTGGGCAGTTTCACCAGCCACGCCTTTTGAGATACCCACCGTTGATCCGCCGCCAGCAGCCGTCTCGACGCCAATAATGCCAGTCCGGACAGCAGCATTGCGGTGGCGACCCACCTGGGGCGGCCGCTTACTGACGTGACCAGCCACAGGAAGACGACCAGGAAAGCCAGATTGAGCTGCGCCCAGAGATCATCCTTATAAAGTCCCAGCAGGCCCAGCAACAGCGCCATGAAGCTCACAATGTTCAAATTAAAGAGGCGCGTGGGCATCAGGACGAGCAAGATTCCAGGAACCCTTTCTGGTGGCAACCAGGAGATCATGGCGAATCCCAATGCAACTACGCCAGAAACCGTCAAGGCGCGCAAAAGAAAGCGGGACTGCCCGGTCAGATCCTTCCGGAACAACACCAGCCAGATCAGGCATAGGATCAGGCCCGCGACGGTGAGATAGACGCCGGGCAGGTGGAAATCTACCGGCCTTCGGTGAACGTCCCAGTAACGAACCCAAACCGAAAGATACCGGTTGGCGACATTCGGGTGTACCGAGGGAAGGCCGCGACTCATATAGAGATGGATGCCAAAACTTGCCAGGGAGATCGCGAATCCGGCCAGAAAGTATTTGACTGCCCGCCTGAAGGGATCCAGCAGATGACGGAAATCGCACAGAAAGCAGGTGAGTACGATCAGCCAACACCAGAAACCCATCGAGGCGTGGACTGAAGGCATGATCCCCAGGAACAGTGCCGCTGTCTTATATCGCTCGTTGGCGAACAGAGCCAGTATCAGAAGAACTGAGGAAAGCCCCACAACGCCGTAGGTGTTGCTTGTGCCCATCAGATAGATGGCGTACGCCACGTTGTAGCCAAAAGCGCTCGTGAACTGGGCAAGAAAAGGTGATGCCAGGGCCAGCCAGCGCCTCTGGCTCAAGGCAAAGGTGCAGAGCGCCAACGCTTGAAAAGAAAGCATTCCCATCAAGCCGCTGATCGCCAGAGACAGCATTCGTTCCGAGACGCCAAGGTACAACAGGAGGGCGCAGATCTGATTGGTGAGGGCCCACAACTTCACATGGTAAACATAGAAGGGAAGAGCGCGCGGATACTGGACGACTCCAGAAAGGACTTGGGCGCTTTGAACGCCGATCTGCATGGTTGCGTGTCCCAGCCCCATGCAGAAGCCGAACAGGCCGCTGAGAAGGAGTACGAAAAGTACGCCTTGGCTGCCCGAGGGAGAAACAGAAACAGGGTAATTTCTGGCGCGCATTTCGCACAAATTTTCTACTGCGCCCGCGGATACGGGCGCCCGCCGGCTGCGTTGCGCCCGGTCGGGCTCCACGGGAATGGGGATTGCGGGTGATTTCCGCGTCGCTCGCGGCTGCCGATGCGCACCGGCGACGACGAGCGACGCAGAGATCGGCCGCGATCCCCATCCGCAAACGTTACCGTATTTATGAATCGAGGTACTAAGTTTCCATTCCCCAACATGGGCCTATACCTCGAATCAAGCGAACAGTACTGCCAATTCCTTTTTCCAGACTTCCCTCGAATCGAAATCCGAGCGATTGAAATTTCTCACAGGCTACCGTATAGGAAAGTTGATTCATGATCGGTGAATCCACGTATTCCACCCGGGTGTCTGGAACACAAGCGCGGATAATGGCAACGATCTCGCCGACGGTCGCATTTGTGGTCAACACATTGTAAATGCCCTCGTCGAATTGATCTCTTTTGAGGATGAAATCCAGCGCCCGTATCGCATCGGCAAGATCCAGGTAAGGGCGGCTTTGGTCCAACGCGGTACGCCATACCGTGATGGGCTGCCCGGCGCAGGCCTGCCAGACAAACTTGTTGATGGCGGTGTGAAATCGCATGCCGATGGAGGTGCCGAACACGGTGCCAAGGCGGCAGACCATGAAACGCAATCCCTGCTTCTGCCCCAGCCGCGCCAAGTCGCGTTCGGAGAGCAGCTTGCTCTCCGCGTAAGGGCTTTGAGGCTTCAGCCGGTCGGCGGGACAATCCTCGTCGACCAGTTCATCCTGCATTCCATAGACGCTGGTGGTTGAGAGGAAGATCAGTTTGCATCCGCACGCCGCACAGGCCTGCGCGGTGCGGCGTGTCCCTTCCACGTTGACGCGCTCCACTTCATCCCTCTTGGCAAAACTGGCAGGCGCGTCGGTGATGGCGGCCAGGTGAATCACGGCGTCCTTTCCGCTTAAATATTCTTCCAGGGGAGCGCTGCAGACGTCGCCCTCGACAAACCGGTAGGGCACCCCCGCAGGCAGGTTGAACAGCGAGCAGTAGCGCTGGGTGGAAAGGTTGTCCAGCAGCAGGACTTCTTCGTAGTCGCCCGGCTTCAAGCTGTGTATGAACCGGGAGCCGATGTGTCCCAGCGCCCCGGTGACGACAATTTTCATCCGCCTGAAATCCTTTCCAACACCGCCTTGGTCCTGGCCAGTCCCTCTTCGAAGGAATAGCGCGGCTGCCACCCGGTGATGGCGCGCAGGCGCGCGGAGGAAATCCTCACGCTGTCGATCTCGATGCGGCGGCGCTGTTCCGGCCAGGGGACGCGGGTGAGACTCCCTCTTCCCAGTATCGCCACGGTCTTCTGCGCGATCTCTGCCACGGTCAGATGGCGGTCATGCGTGGCAAAGTAGGTCTCGCCGATCAGCCGGCTGTCGCGCGCCGCCGTGTAGAGAATGTCGGTTGCATCGTCGACAAACATGACATTCCGGCTCTGTTCGCCGGAGCCGAAAAGCTTGATCGGCTGGCCGGTCCAGGCCAGGTGAATGAAATAATTGACAAAGCCGAACTCCGGATATCCCTTGCCATACGGGCCGTAGAGGTTGGCAAAGCGAAGCACGACTGTCTTGAGGTCATACAGGCGGTTGTAAATCCGGTAGTACTTCTCGGCAACACCCTTGTTGGCGGAGTAAATATCCAGAGGTCTTTCGCCGTGGGTTTCATCCACTACCTCATCGGTCGCCTTGCCGATGACGGTGCTGCTGGATGTGTAAACAACCACCGCCTGCCGGTTAAGCAGGCGCACCGCCTCGAGCAGCCTCAGATTGCCAAGGCAATTAATCTCGGCGTCCAGCAGCGGCTGCTGCAACGAAAGCGAGTGGGAGGTCTGAGCGGCGCAATTGAAGATAATGTCCTGCTTTTGCACCATCTCGGCGATGAGCGCCTCATCCCCCATACTGCCCCGCACAAATTGAATTTGATCCCAAATTTCGCTCAGGTTGTCCGTGGAAGCATAAAGACGCGAGTCGAGCGAATCGAGCACCGTGATCCGGCTGTCGGGGTCGCGCAGGCACCGGCGAACCAAATTTGCCCCCAGAAATCCAGCACCGCCAATGATCAGTACGTTCATGGCGTTTCAGTCCCGAAGTGGAAGGCGGAAGGCGGAAGGCGGAAGGCGGAAGGCGGAAGGCGGAAGGCAGAAGGCAGAAGGCGGAAGGCGGAAGGCGGAAGGCGGAAGGCGGAAGGCGGAAATGAATTGCACACACTGTGGCTACTGCATCTGGCAC